>DATJOU010000049.1:0-16494 GCA_035506775.1 Solirubrobacteraceae bacterium
GCAAACGCGAAACCTACGAAGCCAGCGGGCTGACGGGCGTCGCGCCGCCGGACCCGACCTTCCTGCCCGACCTGCTGCAGATCGTCGAGCGCCTGAACACGATGGCGAAGGAAATCGACGTCGAGGCCCCGTGGGAAGCCAAGGAAGCCGAAGAATGGGACAGCCAGACCTTCTACACGTGGATCAAGGCCAACGAGGTCAACCCTGAATTCCAGCGACTGGTTGCCACCGCGGTGGAGGCGATCTTCGGCCAGGAGTCACGCGACCTGTCGCTGCTGTACGTGCTCTTCTATCTGGCGTCCTCCGGCGACGAAACCCACCCGGGGACCTTCGAACGCAACTTCCAGACGGCCGAAGGAGCACAGGAAGAACGGTTCGTCGGCGGCAGCCAGCAGGTCTCGCTGAAGGTCGCCGCCGAACTCGGCTCCAGCGTCGTGCTGGGCGCCCACGTGCGCCAGATCATCCAGGACAGCAAGGGCGTGAAGGTGGTGCTCGACAAAGGGCACGTGTCCGCCAAGCAGGTGATCGTCGCGATGCCCCCGCCGCTGACCGCCCGCATCGACTACGAACCGCTGCTTCCGGTGCTGCGCGACCAGCTCACGCAGCGGGCCCCGATGGGCTCCTACGCCAAGGTCGACGTCGTCTACAGCGAGCCGTTCTGGCGCGAAGAAGGCCTCACCGGGCAGACCGTCAGCCTCAA
This sequence comes from Solirubrobacteraceae bacterium, assembly GCA_035506775.1. Lineage (GTDB taxonomy): Bacteria > Actinomycetota > Thermoleophilia > Solirubrobacterales > Solirubrobacteraceae > Palsa-744. The sequence continues at coordinate 701 of DATJOU010000049.1, forward strand.
CGGGCCGGTCAGGGTGACCTTCGACAGCACCCCCGTCGAGGGCACCCCGGGCGTGCTGCTCGGCTTCATCGGCGGCCACGACGCGCGCACCTGGTATGCCCTGTCCGAGGAACAGCGCCGTCAGGCGGTGGTCGCGAACTTCGTGGACTACTTCGGGGAAAAGGCCGCCAAACCGCTCGAATACGTCGAGAACGCGTGGGCCGAAGAACGCTTCAGCCGCGGCGACCCCGTCGCCGGCCTCGGCCCCGGAACGCTGCTCGACTTCGGCCCGTCCCTGCGCGAGCCCGCCGGGCGCATCCATTGGGCGGGCACGGAGACCTCCGACTACTGGGTGGGCTACATGGACGGCGCAGTCCGCTCCGGAGAACGGGCGGCGGCCGAGGTGCTGGCCGAACTCCCCTAGCGGGGCCCTGGGGGCGCGACTCAGACCAGGTACTCGCTCCGCAGCCAGGCGAGCGTCGCGTCGAGGCCGGTGGGGTAGTCCACCCGTGGCTCCCAGCCGAGCAGCTCGCGGGCTCTGTGGCTGCTGAAGGTCTGGTTCCTGCCGAGCACCTGCACGGCCTGGCGGGACAGCAGCGGTTTCACCGTCAGGCCCGTCGTCCGCCGCAGCAGCCGGTAGCCGTGCTCCAGCGCGGCGCCCACCCCGTTGGCGGCCCAGTAGGGGACGCTCCATCTGACCCTCGAGTAGCCGAGGCCCTCGGCGAGGCCGTCGGTGAACTCCCTCCAGGTCACCCCCAGCCCGTCGCTGACGTTGAACGCCTGCCCCGGCGCCGCCTCGTGCTCGAGCGCCAGCACGGCGGCGTCGAGCAGGTTCTCGACGAAGCACAGTCCCGCGTCGGAGCGGCCCCCGTCGATCAGCAGCATGCTGCGGTCGCGGATCGCACGGGCGATCCCTCCCACCACCTCGCACGATCCCGGCCCGTAGACGGTGGCGGGGCGCAGGATCACGGCGTCGAAGTCCGCCGTGGCTTCCAGCCGGCGCACCTCCCCCTCGGCGGCCAGCTTCGTCTGTGCGTACCAGTTGCTGAACCGGCGCGGGGCGTAGGACTCGTCGATCGTCCCCCCGCCCGGGTGGCCGTACACGTCGGTGGTGCTGAAGTGGACGAAGCGGCGCACCGACGCCCCGGCCGCGGCCGCCACCAGGTTGCGGGTTCCGGACACGTTGGTGGCGGTGATCTCCCGGGTGGTGGCCCAGTCGGATACGAGCGCCCCGCAGTGGAAGACGAACTCGCACCCGTCCACGGCCCGCTCGAGCGAGCGACCGCTCGTGAGGTCCCCGACGGCGAGCTCCACGCCGAGCTCCTCCAGCGAGGAGGTGTTGCTGTGCTCACGCACCAGGCACCGCACCGGCCGCCCCTCCTGGGCCAGCCGCCTCGCCAGCCGTCCGCCGATGAAGCCGGTCGCGCCGGTGATCAGGAGCCGCTCGCCCGCGGAGGTACGCAGCGCCGTCCCCCGGCGCACGGGCACGGTGTCGGCCCCCGGGGACTCGTCCTCCCCCCGCCGCCGCAAGGTGGCTTTGGCGATGTCGCGGACGACTCCCCAGTTCTTGCCCGTCGAGCCCTCGCAGTCGGCCAGCACGACTGCGAACGCATCGAGGAACTGCTGCGCCTCGGCCTCCGAGAGCGTCAACGGCGGGAGCAGCTTGACGACGTCGTTTTTGCCGGCCGCCATCGTGATCACGCCGTGGTCGCGGTGCAGGGGGATCACGATCAGCTGCGGGTAGAGCCCCTCGGCCGCGGCCCTCACCAGGCGCCAGCTCAGCCGCGCGACGCTCCCCCGGGGGGCGCCGAGCTCGATTCCGATCATCAGGCCGCTGCCGCGGATCTCCTTGACGATCTCGTGGCGCTGCTGCAGCTCGACGAGCCCGTCGCGCAACATGCCCCCGACGCGGGCGGCGTGCCCGACCAGCCCGTCGCGTTCGATGACGCGGATCGCGGCCAGGCCCGCGGCCATCGACAGACGATTGCGCCCGTAGGTCGACTGGTGCACGTAGGAGCGCTCGAGCGTCCCCACCGCGCGGCGGTGGATCTCGCGCGTGGTCACCATCGCCGCCACCGGCATGTAGCCGCCGCTGAGCGCCTTGCCGACGAGCACGAAGTCGGGCTCCAGGCCCCACTCCTCCAGCGCGAACCAGCGGCCGGTGCGCCCGAGCCCCGTCTGGATCTCGTCGAGCACCAGCAGCGTGCCGTAGCGGCGGCACAGATCCTGGGCGCCCCGCAGGTAGCCTGGGGGCGCCGGCGCCACCGTGCGGCCCTGGATCGGCTCCACCACGAAGGCGGCCACGTCGCCGCGGCGCAGCTGCGCCTCGAGCCGCTCGAGGTCGCCGAACGGGACCAGCTCGCAGCCCGGCAGCAGCGGTCCGAAGCCCTCCTTGAAGAACTCGTCCCCGACCAGCGAGAGCGGGCCCAGCGTGACCCCGTGGAAGCTGCTCTGACAGGACACGAACCGCGGCCGTCCGGTGGCGGCGCGGGCGAACTTCATCGCCGCGTCCACCGCCTCGGCGCCGGCGCTGGCGAAGAACATCGCCTCCAGTCCCTGCGGCAGGCGTGCCGCCAGCGCCTCCGCGAGCATCCCCGAGAGCGCCGAGTAGTGGATCTGCACGCCGTCGAGCAGGTCCTCGCTGAGGGCCGCCTGCAGCACCCCGCGCACGTCGGGGTTGTTGTGACCGAGGCTCGCGAACCCCTCCCCGGTGTGGAAGTCGAGGTAGGCCCGCCCGCCCGCGTCGTAAAGATAGGAGCCGCGGGCCGACACGTAGTCAGCGTCGAAGCCGATGATGCGCAGCACGTCGACCAGCGACGGGTCGAGGTACCGCGCCGCCAGGGGCAGCACCTCGCCGTTGCGGGCCCTCGCCTCGGCGATGATTCCCAGCGGGTCGAGCCCCTCTGCGCCCGTCGGGGGGAGATCGGACACGGCTAGCGGTCCTCCTCCTCGTCGTCGCCGTCCTTGCCCCCGCGACGCCGCGAGAGAGCGCGGACCAGCGCGATATCGCCGGCCACCAGGCCCACGAGCACGACCGTCAGGATGATCCCGATCTCCACGCCCAGACCCTAGTCAGCGCCCGACCTGCTCCTCGCCGGCGGCGGCGGCGGACGCGGCGGAGGCGGGCGCCCCGCCCTCGGCCGGGACCGGAAGGCCACCGAGGTGGCGCCGCAGGGCGAGGTACGCGATCGCCCCGCCGATCAGGGGCACCAGCAGCGAGACGGCCTGGTACACGACGACCGCCGCCACCGCCGGGTTGCGGTGGATGCCGTACACGATCAGCATCCCGGCGATCCCGCCGACGGCTCCCACGCCGGCGGGGAGGAACGGGATCGAGCCTCCGAAGGCGCCGATTATGTAGGCCATCACCACGATCCCCAATGCCGGGAAGGGGTGGGCGTCGACCCCGACGAAGGCGGTCCACAGCACCAGCAGGTCGAACCACAGGAACGCGAGTGCCCCCAGCAGGCTCTTGATGCGAACGCCGTGGAAGATGAAGCGGTCCACATCCGAGACGGCTTCCGAGACCGTCCCCAGGGTCTCGCTGCGCTTGGTGTGGACCCCCCGCTCGCGGTCGGCGCGAAGCTGCAGCCGGCGGGCGAGCAGCAGGGCACCCGCCAGTCCGACGGCGGCCAGCGCGGCCGGGCCGAGCGTCAGCTCGAGCGTCCGCGAGCCGCTGAGGATGCCGATGGCCAGGGCGAGCCCCACGAGCAGCAGCGCGACCGCGTCCACGGCCGTGTTGAGCAGGCTGAGGCTGAGCTCCCGCTCCGCGATCCGCCACCGCGGCATGCCCAGCCGGTTCAGCAGCCACCCCCCGACTCCCAACGTCCCGAACGAGCCGGCGGGCACCAGCGTCCCGCCCCCGAGCTGGGCCCACGCGACCCGTGTCGCCATCCGGTTGCTGCCCGAGGCCTGCGCGAGCGTGTCTTCGGGGTCGATCACGGCGTGCCAGGAGAGCACGTAGCCCGCCTCCGACGCCGTCTCCAGCGCGAGCGCCGCCAGCAGCCACACCCAGCTGACGTGGGCGAGCCGCTGGACCGCTCCTTCCAGGCCGGGGAGCAGCTTCAGCACCAGCACCGCGACCACCGTCCACCCCAGCAGCTCGGCCGCGAGCTTTTTCAGGTTGCCCCGGGCAACGGCATGGGTGAGCCGGAGGTGGTGGGAGCTGGTGGTTGCGCTCAACGCCCAACAGTCTCGCTCCTGCTCGGTGACATGGCGGAGCCGGTCCCCTGGGTGAAGCTGACCGTCAGGTACCCCTGACCCGACCATGCGCCCCCGCACGGCGGCTTGCACTGTCCGGGAATGGGCGGACGGGGAGCATTGGGCGGTGGTAGGCTCGCTCGCCTTCGGGGAGTTCTAAGGGGAACAAGGGTGGCACACGCGGTCGAGCTTGAAAGCAGCCGTCCCGCCGGTATCGGCGGCACCGCCCGCGTGCGCCTGATGGTCGCGTGAGCGTCGCCGACTCGACAGTCCCGATGTACCTGTTGCGCAACGTGCCGGTGCTGGCCGGGCTGCCCGACGCGCAGCTCGAGGGGCTGGTGGAGCAGCTCACGCGGCTGCAGGTGCCGGCGGGGCGGTGGATCATGCGCGAGGGCGAAGTCGCAGACAGCGTCTACATCATCGCCAGCGGGCGCGTGGAGGTCGTCGACGAGCGCCCGCCGGAGACCCTGATCCGGATCCTGCGCCGCGGCGCGGTGCTCGGGGAGCTGGCGCTGCTGCGGGAAGGAACGCGGTCGGCCTCGGCGCGGGCGCGGCGCGACACGGAGCTGCTGGAGCTCTCCCGCGCCGGCTTCGAGAACCTGATCCAGCAGGCCCCGAGCTTCGCCCTCGGGCTCACCCGCGCGATGGGCGCGCAGCTGGCCGCCAGCCATACGCCGGTCGCCTACGCGGCGCCTCCCCACACGATCGCGGTGGTCGGGATCGACCGGGGGGCTCCCGTCGAGAAGACCGCCGCCGAGCTCGCCGCGGCGCTGTCCGCGTTCGGGTCGGTCACCACGCTGAACGGCGGCGAGCTGGCGGCGATCGACCGCGCCGAGCGGGATGCCGACCGGGTGATCCTGTGCGCCGGGGCCGACCCCGAGGACGCCTGGTCGCGGACCTGCGTGCACGACAGCGACCTCGTGATCGCGCTCACCTCGGGGACGCCCGACCACGTCTGGATGACGGAGGCACCTGCGCTGCGCGGCTGCGAGCTGATCGTGCTCGGGAGCCGGGTCGACGACGACACGCTGGCCGCGTTGCAGCCGCGGGAGGTGCAGGTGATCGGCAACAGCTCGATGCGCGGCGCGGCGCTGGAGGCGACCGCCCGCCGGCTGGCGGGCCGTTCGTTGGGGCTGGTGCTGTCGGGCGGCGGCGCGAGGGCACTGGCGCACCTGGGCGCGCTGGAGGAGCTCAGCGCGGCGGGGCTTCGCTTCGACCGCGTGGCCGGCGTGAGTCTCGGCTCGCTGGTCGGCGCCAGCGTCGCCATGGGGTTGACCGCGGCCGAGGTCGGCGAGACCTTCGAGCGCGCCTTCCAGGCGACGAACCCCACCCGCGACTTCACCCTGCCCGCCTACTCGCTGCTGCGCGGGACGCGGGCGCGGCGGCTGCTGGTGGAGGTGTTCGGCGAGCGTCGCATCGAGGAACTGCCGCTGCGGTTCTTCTGCGTGAGCTGCGACCTGATCGAGCGTGAGCCCGTCGTGCACCGCACCGGCCCGATCGTGGAAGCCGTCTACCCGAGCTTCGCGATCCCCGGCGTGTTCCCGCCCGTGGCGAGACCGGACGGGCGCCTGCTGGTGGACGGAGGGGTGCTCGACAACCTGCCCGTCGAGACGATGGCGCGCACCGGCGAGGGGCCCGTGATCGCGGTGGACGTCACAGGCGGCATGGGCCGCTTCCAGCAGAACCAGCGCCCCGGGGTGGCCCGCATCGCCAAGCCTGCGCGGCGCCTGCTCACGGGCAGCGAGGCCGAGCTCCCGAACCTCGGCGAGACGCTGGTGCGCACGCTCACGGTCGGCAGCGTCGACACCGTGGCCTCGGCGCGGCTGCACGCCGACCTCGTCATCACACCCCACGTGGACGGGATCGGGCTGATGGAATGGGGCGCGATCGACCGCGCTCGGGAGCTGGGCCGCCGGGCCGCCCGCGAAGCCCTCGCCGCGGACCCGGAGCTGCCGGCCCGGGTGGCGGCCTGAAGCGGGGATGTCCGGCTCGGCACTGGCAGGCGGGGACACCGAGCCCCTGACGCCCGCGGTCTCGGCGCGGCGGCTGGCGCCCACGCCGCGTCGGGTGCTGGCGATCGCGTCGCTGGGAGCGGCCGTCGCGTTCGTCGACGCGACGATCGTCAACATCGCGTTCCCGAGCATCGCGAAGTCCTTCAGTGGGACCTCGATCGGGTCGCTGTCGTGGGTGCTGAACGCCTACAACATCGTGTTCGCCGCGTTCCTCGTGGCGGCCGGCCGGATCGCCGACCTGCTCGGTCGGCGGCGCATCTTCGTGTTCGGGCTGGAGGTGTTCACGGTCGCCTCGCTGCTGTGCGCGATCGCCCCGTCGGCCGGCGCGCTGGTCGCCTTCCGGATCGTGCAGGCGCTCGGGGCGGCGTTCCTGGTGCCCGCCTCGCTGGCGCTCGTGCTGCAGGCCTTCCCTCCCGATCGCCGCGCCCACGGCGTCGCCCTGCTGTCGGCGGTGGCGGCGGCGGCCGCCGGCCTGGGACCGTCGCTCGGCGGGATCCTGGTGTCGCTCGCCAACTGGCGGCTGGTGTTCCTGGTCAACCTTCCGATCGGGATCGTCGCCGTGATGCTCGCCCGCCGCCAGCTGGTCGAGAGCCGGGCCCCGGGGCGACGGCGGATGCCCGACCTGCTCGGGGCGCTGGTGTTCGCGCTCGCGATCGCCTCGCTCGTGCTGGGGGTGGTGAAGGGCTCGGACTGGGGCTGGGGCAGCCCCCGCGTGATCGCAGCCTTTGCCGCCGCCGTCGTGCTGGGCGCGGTGTTCGTGTGGCGCTGCCGCTGGCACCGGTCGCCGATCATCGACCTGGGACTGCTGCGCAACCGCACGTTCAGCGTCGCCAACGGCATGACGATCGTGGCCGCGTCCGGCTTCTACGGCTACACGCTCGCGAACGTGCTGTTCCTGACGGGGGTGTGGCGCTACAGCGCCCTGCAGGCGGGCCTCGCGTTGACCCCCGGCCCGTTCGTGGCGGCCGCGGTGGCCGGCCCCTCGAGCCGTCTCACCCGCCGCATCGGCCACCGCCCGGTGCTGTTCGCCGGCGGGTTGATCTGGGGTGGGGCCGTGCTGTGGCTGGTCGAGCGCGTCGGCGTGCAGCCCGACTTCCTCGGCGAGTGGCTGCCGGGGATCGTGCTGCTCGGCATCGGCGCCGGAACCCTGTTCCCGAACCTCAGCGGCGTGGCGGTGGCGTCGGCGCCGGGAGAGAGCTTCGCCACCGCCACCGGGCTGAACTCCGTCTCACGCCAGCTCGGCGCCGCGCTCGGCGTGGCCGTGATCGTCGCGATCATCGGCACACCGTCGCCGCTGCAGGCACTGGACGTGTTCCACGACGCCTGGCGGTTCGCGGCCGCGTGCCTGTTCACGGCCGGAGTCGGGTGTTTGTTCACCGGCCGGGTCGTGACCGAGGCACCCTCGCTCGGCGACGCGGCGCGGCTGGTACTGCGCCGGCCCACCGCCGAGGCGCCCCCGCCGCCACGCCCGCGGGCCCGGCGGGCGATCAGGGTCGACGGCCCCCGGCCGGCCGGTTCCCCGGCCCCGGAGCTGCCGTCGCAGTTCCTGGCACGCTCGCCGCTGTTCGCGGACCTCACGCCGGAGCTGCGGGAGCAGCTTGCCGAGCACTCCCAGGCGTTGCGTCTGGCCGCCGGCGAGTGGCTGTTCCGCGAAGGGGACCCCGGGGACGCCATGTACCTGGTACGGGCCGGCCGCCTGGAGGTCGTGAGCGGCAGCTCCGGCGTCGTGGTCCGGGAGCTCGGACGCGGTGACGCGCTCGGGGAACTGGCGCTGCTGACGGGCTCACCGCGGTCGGCGTCGGTGCGGGCGGCCCGGGCGAGCGACCTGCTGGTGATCGACAGGCAGCACTTCGAGGAGCTGCTGCAGAGCTCCCCGGCGCTGTCGCTGTCGCTGAACCGGATCCTCGGCGAGCAGCTGCGCAGCAGCCAGGCGGCGGTCTCCTCCTCACGACCCCGCCCGGCGACCGTGGCGCTGCTGTCGCTGGACGAGCGCGTGCCGATCAACGAGCTGTCACGCGAGATCGCCGACGCGCTGGGGGGGATGCTCGACACCGAGCTGTTGAGCGACCGCGAGCACGGCCTGGCCGCCCCCGGAGAGGATCCGGCGCGGATCTTCGCGCCGCTGCTCGACGGTGCCGAGGGCGGTCACGAGCTCGTCGTGCTCGACGCCGGCGCGCTCCCCGCCGGGAGCCCGTGGTCGGAGTTCTGCCTGCAGCAGGCCGACCGCATCCTCGCGTTCACGTCGGGGGGAGCGGTCCCCGCGGGGCTACAGGCGCGAAGCGAGCTGAACGGTTGCGACCTGGTGCTGTACGACGCCGTCCCGAGCCCGCCGGGCGCCGAGTCGTGGGCGTCCGTGCTCGACGCGAGCGAGTGTCACGTGGTGCGCGAGGACGAGCGGGCGCACGACGTCGCGCGGATCGCCCGGCGGTTGAGCGGCAGGTCGGTCGGGGTGGTCCTGTCCGGGGGCGGAGCGCGCGCCTTCTCGCACATCGGCGTGCTCGAGGAACTCACCGGGGCGGGCGTGATCGTGGACCGGGTCCTCGGGGTGAGCATGGGGGCGTACGTCGGCGCCCTGTTCGCGATGGGGCTCGACATCGAGGAGATCGACGCACGCTGCTTCGAGGAGTGGGTACAGCGCCACCCGCTGGGCGACTACACGTTCCCGCGCTACTCGTTGATCCGGGGCGAGCGGGCCAAAGCGATGATGCAGCGGACCTTCGGCGAGCGGACGATCGAGGAGCTGCCGCGGAGCTTCATGTGCGGCTACACCGAGCTGCGCAGCGGCAGCTTCGTGCTCGCCCGCCACGGTGCCCTGTGGGAGAAGGTCGGCTTCAGCATGTGCCTGCCGATCATCGCCCCGCCGCAGACGCGCGGGCGCGAGCTGTTCATCGACGGGTCGCTGATCAACAACCTGCCGGTCGAGGCGATGGCCGACATGGGCGAGGGACCGGTGATCGCGGTGGACGTGAAGGCGAGCTTCGACCGCCCGGCGGAAGGTGACGGCCGCGCCGGCACCGCGGGGCCGGAGTCGAACGGGGCCTCGCGCTCGCAGCGCCGGTCGGAGCGACCTCCGAGCCTCGGTGAGACGCTCACCCGCGTCCTGCTGCTGGGCAGCGCCAACACCTCCGACGCGGCCCGGCGGCACGCCGACCTGATCATCAAACCACGCGCGGAGGGCGTGGGGCTGCTGGAGTTCACCCAGCTCGATGCCGCCCGCGAGGCTGGCCGCGCGGCGGCCCGCGAGGCGCTCGAGCAGGCCCCGGCACTGCTGTTCGGATAGCGGGAGTCACGGGCTAGCCCGATGGGGTGACTGTGAGCCACGTCACGCCGCGCCCCGGCGGGAAGTGGTTTGCTGGGCGATGTGGAGCAGCTAGCCGCCAACGCCGAGGCCACGGCAGCCTGGGACGGGCCGCTGTTCGACCGCTTCGTGCAGTTCCGCGAGGTCGTCACGACGGGGCTCGGCGCACACGGCGACGCGGGGCTCGCCGTGCTCGCCCCGCGGCCGGGCGAGCGCGTGTTGGACATCGGCTGCGGCTTCGGCGACGCCACCCAGCAGCTCTCCCGGCTGGTGGCCCCGGAGGGCGAGGCCGTCGGCGTGGACGTGTCTGCGCGCTTCATCGAGACGGCCACCCGCGAGGCCGCCGAGGCGGGCGCCGCCAACGCGAGCTTCCAGGCCCTCGACGTGGAAGTGGACGACCTCGGAGGGCCCTACGACCTCGCCTTCTCGCGCTTCGGGACGATGTTCTTCGCCGGTCCCGTACGCGCGCTGCGCAACGTCCGCGACGCGTTGAAGCCGGGAGGGCGGCTCGTGATGGTGGTGTGGCGGCGGCGGGAGGACAACGACTGGCTGTACCGCGGCCAGACGATCGTGGAAGGGATCGTCAGCCGCCCGCAGGAGTACGACGAGCCGACCTGCGGGCCGGGGCCGTTCTCGATGGCGAATGCCGATACGACAAGCGAGGTCCTGACCCACGCCGGCTTCGAGGACATCGCCCTGCAGCGTTGCGACCTGCCGATCATGCTCGGGCGGGACGTCGGTGAAGCGGTGGACATCGTGATGGCGATCGGGCCCGCGGGCGAGATCCTGCGCCTGCAGGGCGACCGCGCCGCCCACCTGCACGACGAGGTACGCGGCGCACTGGAAGCCGGCCTGCGGGAGTTCGAGGGCCCGGACGGCCTGTACGGCCCGGCGTCGACCTGGATCGTGTCGGCGACCGCTCCCTAGAGCTGGGCGGGGGCCGCCTCCCGCATCTCCTCGAGCCCGGCGGTGAGGCTCTTGACGGGCGCGTAGCCGAGCTCGCCGCGGGCCTTGTCGATCCTGATCGTGCACTCCTGGGAGGAGACCCAGTAGGCCAGGCGCGTCACCGGAGGCTGGCCGGGGAGGGGCAGGTGGCGCCAGGCGGCCTCCCCCACGGTCGCGATCGCGGCCCCGACGGCGCCGGGCAGCGTGCGGGTCGGGGCCTCGACGCCCTGGGTCTCGAGCAGTCGCGTGAGGAAGTCGCGGAACACGACCGGGTCCCCGTCGGTGACGAAGTAGGCCTCCCCCGGGTGGCCCCGCAGCGCCCCCAGCATCAGCCCCTCGACGGTGTTGTCCACGTGCGTGATCGAGGTCAGGTGGCGTCCACCGCCGATCCACGCGAAGCGCCCGGCGCGGACCAGCTCGACGATCGAGGGCAGCAGTGTCGTGTCGCCGCGGCCCCAGACGAAGCGGGGGCGCACGACGACCGTCTCGAAGCCGTCGCGGTTGGCGTCCAGCACGGCCTGCTCGGCACGGGCCTTGGTAGCGCTGTACAGCGCCGGCGAGTCGGGACGCAGGGGTGCCGTCTCATCGACGTTCACCAGCGGCTGCCCCGCCATCAGGGCCGCCTCGGTGCCGACGTGCACGAAGCGGCGCACGCCCGCGTCGGCGCACGCCCGCAGCGCGTTCTCCGTCCCCACGACGTTGCCGCGCTCGAACTCCTCGGGCGTGCCCCAGTCCCCGAGCGTGGCGGCCGCGTGGAAGGCGACCTCGCAGCCCTCCGCGCCGGTGCGGATCGCGGACTCGTCCTCGAGCGATCCCGTGACCGGCTCGGCCCCGCGCTCGGCGACCGTCCGCGCGGCGGCCTCGGAGCGGGCGAGCGCCCGCACCGAGTGGCCTTCGCCGCGCAGCCGCTCGAGCAGCCGCCCGCCGATGAAGCCGGAACCGCCGGTTACGAAGAAGCTGCCCACGGCGGGCAGCGTATTCGCTGCTCAGCCTGCCACGATGCCCTCGCCGCCCACCGCTTCGGGCACCACCAGCGAGCCGATGCCCTGGAGCGCTCCCCCGGGCTGCACTTCGAACTCGTCGAGGGTCCCTTCGGCGCCTCCTTGGACGTACAGGAAGCGGCCGCTGGAGGCGGCGTCCACGGTCCCGTGGTGGGTGCTCGTGTCGCCGATCCTGGCAAGCGCACCGCCGGGCTGCTCGGAGAAGCCCGTCAGCGAGGCACTGCCCGCGTTGGAGGCGTAGTAGTAGCCGCCGGCGGCAGCCACCCAGCAGGTGGCGGCCTGTTCGGTGGCCACCACCGAAAGGGCAGTGAGGCGGTTGTTCCACGACAGCGAGAAGCTCGCAAGCGCGTTCGGTCCCGCCTCGGTGATCAGCAGCCGGCCGGCGGGGTCGAAGGTGAAGCCGAAGGGGACCGTACCCGCCAGCGGCGTCGTGACCGGAACCGGCGCGAGCGTGCGGGCCGTGAAGACCTCGACCGACTGCCCGGCCGCCTTGGTCGTGATCACCAGCCGGGAGCCGTCCGGCGTGAAGGCGATCTCGGCGGGCGTGTGGGTGAACTGTTCACCGCTCCCGGGAGCCGCCTGGGGCAGCGACAGCGCCCGCCGGGCGCCCGGATTCGGGTACAGCGTCGCGCCCGCCAGCACGAAGCCCCGGATCGACCCGCCCTGGCCGGCGTTGAGCACGTAGACGTAGCCCTGGTTCTCGGTCACGCTGACCGGGAAGGCGCCTCCCGACGGAAGCACCTGGCGCAGCCGCAGGGTGTCCCCGGACACCGAGAACACCGACAGCGAGTCGCTGCCGGGGTTGACCGCGAACAGCAGCCCGTCGGCGCGGTCGAGCGCCAGCGCACCCTGGGAGGCGGTGTGATCCACGACCGACCCTTCGAGCTGGCCGCCGAGGCCGCCCGTGTCGTAGACGCCCGCCTGGGTGAGGGTGCCGTCTGCGGCTCGGCTGTAGGCGATCACCTGGTTGCCCTGGGGGCGGTCGTTCATCACGAACACGGCGTTCAGCGGCGGGAAGGGGCCGCGCGGGGGCGAGGACGCGAGCGCCGGGCTCGCGGCGGCGGCCGCGAGGCAAGCGAGGCCCGCGACGGTTGTGAGACAGGTTCGGACGGTACGTCGGCGCATCGGTCCCTCCTTGGGTGTCGGGTCAGCTGGCCGGCTGCAGTCCTGCGGGCGGCGCTCGCGTTACACGCCGCGGAGAAGGTTTGCGCCTAGCTCGAACCCACCGTGTTGCCGGAGGGCGAGAGCACGAACCACTTGGCGCCGAAGGCGTTCACCCCCTGCCCGTTGGTGTCGGCGGGGCTCCTGTCCTCGACGAACAGATACAGCGGATGGCCGTTGTAGGTGACCTGCTTGGTGCCGTCGCTACGGGTGATCTGGCCGAGCTCGGAGGCCGAGACGCCGGTGCCCGCCTGGGGCTGGCCGGTCACCGGGGGCCACGCCGCCGCGCAGGCGCCGCTGCACGCCGAGCTGCCGCCCTTGTCGGCTTCGAACATGTACACGGTGAGGTGGTTGGGGCCGGTCGCGAGGATCGTTCCCAGGCTGCTCTGCTTGGCGGTGATCTGGACCGTCGCCGGCGCGGAGGAGCCGGCCGCGCTCGTCGGGCTGGCGGCCGCGCTCCCGTATGCGCCACCGCCGCCGCCGTAGGGGCCGGCGCCGGCGCCGCCGGACGCGGGAGAGGTGCTCGCGGCGTTGCTCGCGTTCGTGGTGCTGTTGCCGCTGCTGCCGCAGCCGGCGAGGACCGCCACGATCACCGCGAGCGCTGGGAGGAGACTGATTCGTTTCACTTTCACTCCATCGGGGGTCGAACTTGCTCGTAAGCCGTAGGACGCCCCCGAGCGCCCATTCCTTCCCTGCGACAATGGGCGTCGGATGTCCCGGGTACCGCCGTGTCTCGCGCTGCTCGCGGCGGCAGCCCTGCTGGGAGCGTGCGGCAAGGCCAACCCCTCCGCCTCCACGACCGCGCACCCGCGCGCGCCCTCGAGCGGCGACCGGGCCCGCGCCCGGGCGCTCGTGCGCGCGGTCAACCTGACGGCCGCCGAGGTTCCCGGGTTCTCCGTGTCGGACAAGAGGAAGGAACACGAATCGCCGGCCGAACGCCGGCTCAAAGCGAAGCTCAACGAATGCGTGCACCCGATCGCGCAGACCCCGTTGGCGGAAGCCAGCTCACCGGAGTTCAAGCGCGAAGCCGGGATCGCCAGCGCGAGCGTGCAGTCCGAAGTCACGGTGGCGGCGAACCGCGCCGTGGCGGCCAGGGAACTCGCCAAGGCCCGCAGCAGCCGCACGCGGAACTGCGTCTCGCACTACGTCGAGCTGCTAGTGCACTCGCAATCCCACCCCGGGGCCAGATTCGGCAAGGTCTCGCTCGTCCAGCGGATCCCACCGGCGCCGGGCACCGACGGGAGCTTTGCGTGGCGGATCTCCGTGCCGGTCACCGCGCACGGGCTCACGCTCGCGCTCTACTTCGACATCTTCGCCTTCGTCTCGGGAGCCAACGAGGTCACGCTGTTCGTGAGCACGGTCCCGATCCCACCTCCGGCCGGGATCGAGAGCCACCTCTTCGCGCTGCTGCTGGCGAAGGCGAAGGCAGCCGAGGGCGGACACGCCCCCGGCGGGTCGGAACCGAACCCCAACATCACCAGCAGCTAACCCTGGTCCTCACAGCTGCTCGGTGCGGGCGGGCAGGCCCAGCAGCACGCGCCCCATCAGCTCCCACGTCGGGGGGCTCACCTGGAAGTGGGCGGTGGCGGTGTTGGCGTCGCGGAAGCGCCGCTGCAGTGGCGAGCCTTCGTAGATCGCGCTGCCACCCCCGAGGTCGTACATCGACCCGGCGACCTCGGCGGCGGTACGCACCGCGTGGGTTCCCGCCAGCCGCAGGCCGAGCCTCAGCTCGGTCCCCACCTGGCCCTCGCCGGCCGCCTCCCAGGCCTCCGCGATGGCCTCGTAGTAGAGCGACCTGGCCGCTTCCAGGGCGGCCTCGGCACGGGCCACGGCAGCCTGCGTGGCGGGGCGTTCGGCGAGCGTTCGGGTCTGCCCCAGGCCGACCTTGTCGAGCGCCAGCTCCATCAGGTCGTCGATCGCGCCGCGGGCGTTGCCGAGCGCGGCCGCCGCGATCGAGAGCGCGAAGTAGCCGAACTGCGGGAAGCGGTACAGCTGCTGGTCGTCGAGCCGCGGGCGGCTGTCGAGGATCGAGAGGACGCGCTCGGAGGGGACGAACAGATCGGCAGCGACGGCGTCGTTGCTGGCGGTGGCGCGCAGCCCCGTCGTGTGCCACGTGTCGAGCACCTCGAGCTCCGCGGTCGGCATCGCCACCACGCGCAGCTGGGGAGTGTCCGCTGCACTGTCCTCGAGCACGCAGCCGGCGAACAGCCAGTTGGAGTGGGAGATGCCGCTGCAGAAGGCCCACCGCCCGCTGACCCGCAGGCCACCGTCGACGGGCGTCGCGCGGCCCCGGGGGGCCCACACCCCAGCGGCCACGTCCTCGCTGCTGCCCAGCACCTCGGAGGCCCCCGCCTCGGGCATCCAGCCGGCCAGCAGGCTCGAGGTGCAGGCGATCGACACGCACCACCCGGCGGACGCGTCGCCGCCGGCGATCCGCTCCGCGCACGCGAGCGTGACGGCCGGCGGGGCCTGCAGCGCACCCAGTGCCGAGGGCGCCCCGGCGCGCATCAGCCCGGCCTCGCGCAGCTCCCGCACCAGCTCCCCCGAGAGGGCCCGGGACTGCTCGTTCGCGGCCGCCTGCTCGCGTGCCAGCGAGGCCAGCCGTTCGCTCGCCGCTGAGAGGTCGCCGGGTAGATCGACGTGGGGCACGCCATGTCCTCCTATCACGTTCGGCGATTCTCTGGTGTGATGCCGGGGTGACCGCGGAGCTCGAGATACTGCGAACGCCGGACGGGCTCACCCCCGAGTGGCTCGCCGCGGCGCTCGGCAGCGGCCCGATCGAGTCACTGCAGACGAGGAAGATCGGGACCGGCCAGATGAGCGAGACGACGCGCGTGGCGATCACCTACGCCGGCGAGGCGACGGGCCCCGCGAGCGTGGTGCTGAAGACGCCCTCCGCCGACGAGACCAGCCGCACGACCGGCGTGGGGCTCGGCATCTACGACCGCGAGGTCCGCTTCTACAGCGAGCTGGCACCCCGGATCGGCGGGCCGCTGGCCGACTGCCACTTCGCCGCGATCGCCCCCGACGGATCGTTCACGATCGTGCTCGAGGACCTCGAGCCGGCCAGCCAGGGGGACCAGATCGCGGGCTGCACGGTCGAGCAGGCGCGGCTGGCGATCGACTCGCTCGCGCGGCTGCACGCCCCGGTGTTCGGCGACCCGCAGCTGGGCGCCACGCCGTGGCTGAACCAGGGCA
>DATJOU010000050.1:0-4982 GCA_035506775.1 Solirubrobacteraceae bacterium
AACCTTGCGCTGGTGGGCGCCCCCGGGGTCGAATTTGACGAAAAACCGTCGCGGAACACCAGCTCCGTGTACGTGTACAGCCGCGCCGGTGAATCCTGGAGCTTCGCACAGAAGATCCAGATCGACCGACACGTCAACAACGAAGAATTCAGCAGCGAATTCGGGCGCTACCTGGCACTCAGCGAAAGCGGGACGATGGCACTGATCCCGCGTCAGGTCGGGGGAGGGCCCGTGTACTCCCTGTTGGAAATATTCAGCCAGTGAGGTGTCGGACACCCCCCGTCTGCGGCCAACGGAGGGGCAAGGATGAGACGAATCGCGTGGGGCTTGTGCGTCGTGGTGGTGCTGTGCGGGGCGCTGGCGGCGAGCGCCGAGGCGAAGGGTGTGAAGCCGGTGATCACGGGGCTCGCCGCGTCGCCGTCGACGGTGGCGCCGGGGGGCAGCACGAACGTGGTTGCCTCGGTATCCGAAGCGACGACGTGCAAGCTGTCGGCGAACAAAGCCGTCCCCGGCCTGCCGGTCACCTTCTCCTGCGAATCGGGGGGCGTCAGCCGCGAAGTCACCATGCCCGGGAACACGGGCAAGAAGGAAGCCAGTTACAAGCTCGCGCTCGAAGCTACCGGGGCGGGTGGTAAGGCGAAGGGCAAGGTGACGATCGACGTGGGTACCGCCCCCCTCAAAGGGCCGCCGCTCGAACGTGTCTCCGCGGGGGACTCTCACACCTGCTCGCTGCTGCCGAGCGGCCACATCGAATGCTGGGGCGGCAACCACTGGGGACAGCTCGGCGACGGCGCCACCACCAACGCGGACGCCCCGGTCGAAGTCGAGAGCATCACGACCGCAACCCAGGTGAGTGCCAGTTCGGCACGGACCTGTGCGCTGCTCTCGAGCGGCGAGATCGCGTGTTGGGGGGACGACGGATCGGGCGGCCTCGGCAACGGCACCGCGTGGAGCACGCTGCCGGCGGAAGTACTCGGGATCCCGTAGTCGCGGCCGTTGTAGAGTGGGCCCCGCGATGGCCGCCCGCGACGTCGAGGGAGTGATCACGAAGCTCAGCCCCCGACCGGTCCCCGACACCGTGACCCGGATGAGCGAGCTCGCGGAGTCCAAGGGCCTGAAGGTGTTCGCGGTCATCGACCATAGCGGCGAGGCCGAACGTGTGGGCCTGCAGCTGCGCGACACGAAAGTCGTGATCTTCGGCAGCCCCAAGGCCGGCACGCCGGTGATGGCGGCCACGCCCCTGGTGGCCCTGGACCTGCCCCTGAAGGTGCTGGTGTGGGACGACGACGGGCAGACCAAGGTGAGCTATACGGCTCCCTCCACGCTGGCGGCCCGCTACGGGCTCAGCGACGAGCACGCGTCGGCGCTGGCGGGCATCGAGCCCCTCACGGACGCCCTCGTCGAGGCCTGATCGGGCGAGCTGCCGCATGCCTGCCGGGCGTCGTCCGGCCCGCGGGACCTAGGAGGCTTGACGGTCCGGTTGGGCCTGGGTACTCTCGGCCTAGCCACCGGTACGGCACGAGGGAGGGGAGCGCAGGATGCGACGAGGGATGAGATGCGGTTTCGCGACGTCGATCGCGGGCGGGGCGCTGCTCGCCGCCGCCGTGGCGCCGTCCACGGGCCAGGCCGCGATGAGCCTGAAGCTCGAGACCGGCGGCACCGGGCTGGTGGGGAACACGCCCATGTCCCTCGTGAGCACAGAATTCAAATTGTCGAACTCCCTGTGGAGCATCACCTGCTCGCAGGTCACCCTCTCGGGGGCCGTGGATCAGAACCACAAGGGCAAGGGCGACGGCATGGTGATCACCGAAGGGATGTTCGGGGGCGGTGGGGAAGAAGGCCTCTGTGCCGGCACCCCCGAATTCGTGACCACCTACACGCCGATCCAGACGCCCGAACTGTCGCTCTCCAACAAGGGCAAGGCGCTCCTGCGCTACCCGGCCCTGAGGCTGGTCCCCAGGGCCAATCGCGAAAAGCCCGAAAACCATCAGGAACCGTGCATCGTCTCGGCTACGACCCTGAGGGGCACGTTCCCCGTCACCACCACCGCTCAGCCCCTGGCGATCACCTTCACGGCCGCGAAAATGAAGCTCAAAGCCGAAGGACCCGAGTGCGGGACGGGGCTGGAAGCCAAACCGCACCTGACGACGACGTTCACCGCGACGACGCGGGGCGCCCCCGTCGAAGTGGTCCTCTACTCCGCACCCCGCTGAGAGAGTCTCGGCTCGGTCTCGTCGCCCGGCGGGGCGGTACGTCGGCACGCGCCCGCGCGGCTCTCAGATGTGTTCGAAGATAACCGCTTCGACGGGCTGCCCGCGTGACGTGAAGGTGTAGGTCGCGGACATGTAGGGGTTGTGGTTCTTCTTGCCACTGCACTCGTGCCCGTGATCGCCCTCGAGGTGCATTTTCACGTCGGTGAAGGTGATCGTCAGCGGCTGTGGGGTCGGGCTCACGGGGAATTTGCCCTTGACCGCATTGGAGGCGGCGACGCAGGCTTCCTTATGGCCGGCCGGGTTTTCGATGTCTTCCAGGGGGGTCATCCTGAAGCGCGGGAAGCGCCACTGAGCGACGCCCTTGCGTTCGAGGATCAGTTCCGAGGGCTGTTCGGGCAGGAAGGCCGTGACGAAGTTGAAGGTGGATTCACACAGCCCTTCGCTGCCGCCTCCGAGGAAGCGACCTTCGGTGATGGGGATGAAGTCGTCTTTGGCCTTGTTGTTCTGGCCGATCGTGCCGGTGAGTTCGCCTTCGGAGCATGCCAGGCTCCAAAACGCGTTGGCGATCGTGGTGTCGGTGCTCGTGGCCACGATCGGAGCTCCGGCCGACATTGCGATGCCACCCACCTGCAGGCGCAGTGCCTTCACTTCGGCGGACGCCGACCCCGTAAAGGTCACGGCCATCAACAAAGCCGTCGCGAGCGACGTTCCTACGATCCTCCGCTGCATCCTGCAGATCCCCTCCTGATAGGCCCCTCAGACCACCGCTGACACTACTGACGCCCGCCGCGAGCGTCAAGGGCGAAGGGCCTCCGCAGCAGTCCCTACGGACCCTCTCCGAGGGGGCTCGGATGGCGCTCCCCAAGAACGCCCGAAGCCCGGCGGCAACGGCCGGGCTTCGTCCCTCTCCCTCCAGGGGGTCTGGCCTCCAGTGCCAAGTTGGGCGGCAACGGTAACCGGGAGGGCTGGTTGGCCGCTGCTGTGCAAACGTCTATCCGCACGATGGGGGTTCTGTCAAGCCCCACGTCCGAAAAGCCACCGAATCTTTAGACGCCGACCGGCGGTCGCTAGATTGGCTACCCGTGGCCGCCGAGGAGGCACCCCCGGGCGAGGCGCCCCCGCGCCCCGGCTCGAGTGCGCCGGACGGCGCCACTGGGGCAGTGCCCGCTGCGGCGGTGAGCGTGAAGGGGCTGGTGAAGTCCTACGGCAAGGTGCGTGCTCTCGACGGCGTGGACCTCGACGTCGAGGAGGGCACCGTGCTCGGCCTGCTGGGCCCGAACGGGGCGGGCAAGACGACCATGATCCGCGTGCTCACGACGCTCCTGAAGCCTGACGCGGGGTCTGCCACCGTCGCCGGTCTCGACGTCGTGCGCGACGCCGCCAGGCTGCGTGGTCTGATCGGGCTGGCCGGACAGTACGCCGCCGTCGACGAAAACCTCACCGGCAAGGAGAACCTCACGATGGTGGGGAGGCTGTACGGCATGGGGCGCGGGGTCGCCCGCCGGCGGGCGAGCGAGCTGCTCGAGCGATTCGAGCTGAGCGACGCCGCCGACCGGGTCGTCAAGGGCTACTCCGGGGGGATGCGCCGGCGGCTCGACCTGGCGGCCGCGTTGGTGGCGAGCCCCCCGATCCTGTTTCTCGACGAGCCCACCACGGGCCTTGATCCGCGTAGCCGCCTGCAGCTGTGGGAGACGATCGAGCGGCTCGCCGCCGAGGGGGCCACGGTGCTGCTGACCACCCAGTACCTGGACGAGGCGGACCGGCTCGCAGATTCGATCGCCGTCATCGACCGCGGCCGGGTGATCGCCCGCGGCAGCTCGGATGAGCTCAAGGACCGCGTCGGGGGACAGCGCCTGGAGGTTCACCTCGAGGAGGCGGCGGGTACGGGTGTGGCCGCGGAGGTCCTGAGCGTGATGGGCGACGAGGCCCCCACCGTGGAAGGGGAGCTCGTGTGCGTCACCGTCCGCGACCGCCCCGGGGCGGTCGTCGAGGGCGTGCGGCTGCTGGACGAGGCCGGGGTGGACGTGGTGGACATAGCCCTGCGCCGCCCCACCCTCGATGACGTTTTCCTGGCCCTCACGGGGCACGGGACGGGCGAGGACGGCAACACCGAGGAGCCAGCGTGAGGCGCCTGGTCACCGACACCCTCGTGATCGCCGAGCGCAACCTCATCCGGCTTCCCCGTGCCCCGGAGCTGCTGCTCGCCTTCACGGTCCAGCCGATCATGTTCGTGCTCCTGTTCCGGTACGTGTTCGGAGGGGCCATCCGCACCCCCGGCTACAGCTACGCCGACTTCCTGATCCCCGGGATCACGGTCCAGAACATCGCCTTCGGCGGGTTCGTGACCGCGATCGGCCTCAACGAGGACCTCCACAAGGGGATCATCGACCGCTTCCGCTCGCTGCCGATGGCCCGCGCGGCGGTGCTCGCCGGGCGCACCTCCGCCGACATCGTCACGAACCTGCTGTCGGCCGTGATCCTCGTGCTAACCGGGCTGGCGATCGGCTTCACCTTTCACACCAGCGCCGGCGAGGTG
Source organism: Solirubrobacteraceae bacterium (assembly GCA_035506775.1). Taxonomy (GTDB): domain Bacteria; phylum Actinomycetota; class Thermoleophilia; order Solirubrobacterales; family Solirubrobacteraceae; genus Palsa-744. The sequence goes on from DATJOU010000050.1 coordinate 4,750, forward strand.
CTGGCCGGGTTCGGCCTGCTGCTGCTGTTCGGCTACGCGTTCTCGTGGGTGTTCGCGTTCGTGGGGATGGTGGTCTCCTCACCCGAGGCCGCCAATTCCGTGGGCTTCATCGCGATCTTCCCGCTGACGTTCATCTCCTCGGCGTTCGTGCCGGTCAGCTCGATGCCGGAACCGCTGCGGGCCTTCGCCGAAGTCAACCCCTTCACGATCGCGGTCGACGCCCTGCGGGCGTT
>DATJOU010000051.1:0-7041 GCA_035506775.1 Solirubrobacteraceae bacterium
GGCGTGGCGATGATCAGCGGCACCTACATCCTCACCGACACGATCAAATCCGCCTTCGGGACCGTCTTCAAGGAAGTGTACAAGCGCACCGACGTCGTGATCACGGCGCACAGCGCGATCGAAGAAGAAGGTGAAAACGAACGTAACAACGGCGTCACCCCGGCGTTCTCCGAATCGCTGCTGAACCAGGTTCGCGCTCTCAAGGGGGTCCAGCAGGCTCAGGGGGCGGCCACATCGACCGCCGAGCTGGTCGGTCGCAACGGCAAGGTGCTCTCGACCGGTGGAAGCCCCGGACTGGCCTTCAGCGTCCACCCCCACGGCGACCAGCGCTTCAACCCGCTCACGCTCGTCGCCGGACACTGGCCCGAAGGCGAAGGACAGGTGGGGATCGACGACAACACCGCCGAACGCCACGGCTACCGGGTGGGGCAGACGATCGGCGTGATCGCCCGCGGAGCCGAGCAGCAGATGCGGATCGCCGGGATCGTGCGGATCGGGGGGGTGGCATCGCTGGGCGGGGCCACGATGGCGCTGTTCGACTTCCCGGTGGCACAGCGCCTGCTCCACCTGGAGGGGAAGCTCACCTCGATCTCGATCGCCGCCGCCCCGGGCTACACCCATGCCCAGCTGATCCGCGAGATCAAGCCCCTGCTGCCTCCCGACGCGCAGGTCCGCTCCGGCACCGAACAGGCCAAAAAGGCCACCCACGACACGAGTGGGTTCCTGAGCATCATCCAGAACTTCCTGCTGGCGTTCGCCGGGATCGCCCTGTTCGTGGGCAGCTTCGTGATCGCCAACACGCTGTCGATCACGATCGCCCAGCGCACCCGTGAGCTGGCCACGCTGCGCACGCTCGGGGCCACCCGCCGCCAGGTGCTCCGCACCGTGCTGCTGGAAGCGTTCGTGATCGGGCTGCTGGCGTCCGTCGCCGGGCTGCTGCTCGGGATCGGCCTCGCCAAAGGACTGAACGGGCTGTTCAAGACGCTGGGCATCGACCTCCCGCAGGCCTCCACCGTGCTGGCCACCAGGACGATCGTGGTGTCGCTGGCCGTCGGGGTGGCCGTGACCCTGCTGGCGGCGCTGCGGCCGGCCTTGCGGGCCACCCACGTGCCTCCGATCGCGGCGGTGCGGGAGGGCGCGGTGCTGCCCCCGTCCCGGTTCGCCCGCCTCGGGCTCCCCGCCGCGCTGCTGACGCTCGGCGGCGCCGTGGCGCTGATGCTGGTCGGCCTGTTCGTGGGCGGGCTCAGCAGCGGGCAGCGGCTGCTGGCCATCGGTGTGGGGGCGGGCGCCTTCTTCCTGGCCGTGGCGCTGCTGGCGAGGCGGTTGGTGCCGCCGCTGGCGGCGGTGCTCGGGTGGCCCTCGACGCGGATCGCCGGGGTCGCCGGACGGCTCGCGCGGGCGAACTCGGAGCGCAACCCCACCCGCACCGCGTCCACCGCCGCCGCGCTGATGATCGGGCTGGCGCTGGTGACGTTCGTGGCCGTCCTCGGGGCGGGGCTCAAGTCGACCTTCGAAACGGCGGTCAACGAGACCTTCGCGGCCGACTACGTGATCACCGCGACGAACAACTTCTCGCCGATCTCCACGGCCTCGGAAACCGCGGTGAGCGCGACGCCGGGGGTGACGTCGGTCTCGGGCGTCCGCACCGGCTCCGGCCGGGCCTTCAACAAGAACATCGGCGTGACCGGCGTGGACCCCGCCATCAGCCGCTCGATACGGGTGCACTGGGTCGCCGGCTCGCCGCTGACGCCGGCCCATCTCGGCATGACGGGTGCCTTCGTGTCGAAGGAATTCGCCGACGAACACCATCTCCGCGTGGGCTCCCCGGTCAACGTCGAGACGCCCGCCGGGGGGACGATGGAAGTGCGGGTCCAGGGGATCTTCAAACCGAACAAAGGAGGCTCGCCGTTCGGCGATGTGTCGGTGTCGACGCGGCTGTTCGACTCCGAATACGAGGATCCCCAGAACATCTACGCCTTCGTCGAGGTCGCAGGCGGACCGAGGGCGGCCACGACCCATCAGCTTCAGCAGGTGATGCAGGCCTTCCCGAACGCGAAGATCCAGACCGTCGACGAATTCAAGAAGAACCAGGAGCAGGGCATCAACACGCTCCTGAACCTGCTCTACGTGCTGCTCTCGCTGTCGATCATCGTGAGCCTGTTCGGGATCGTCAACACGCTGCTGCTGAGCGTGTTCGAGCGGACCCGCGAGCTGGGGATGCTGCGGGCGGTGGGGATGACCCGCTCACAGCTGCGCTCGATGATCCGCCACGAGAGCATCGTCACCGCCCTGATCGGCGCCACGCTCGGTATACCCCTCGGGATCCTGCTGGCGCTGATGGTGGGTCAGGCGATCGAATACCCGGCCTTCGAGGTGCCGGTGGGGACCCTCGTGGTGTTCGTGGTGGCGGCGGTCGCGTGCGGGCTGCTGGCAGCGATCTTCCCCGCCCGGCGAGCCGCGCGGATGAACGTGCTCAGGGCGCTGCAGTACGAGTAGGGCGGCCTACGCGCGCTTCAGCGAGTGGGCCGTGAGCACGGCCGCACGCGGGCACGAGTCGTGGATCTTGTGGAACGTCAGCGACGATCCCGACTCGCTGAAGGTGTAGGTGCCCGCGGAGGTGCATTTGCTGCCGGGACCGTGGAGGGTGATCTTCGAGCCCGAGATCGAGTACGTCCCCTGGCCGCTGAGGCCGTACGGACCGGTGAGGGTGAACTTGCCCGGGTGGAAGCTGATGTGGTAGGTCCCGTTCAGGAACCCGGCGTTCTTGACGGTCGTCACCCACGTCCCCGACAGGCTGGCGCCCAGGGCGGTCGCGGTCAGCAGCGCGAGCAGCGTGAGCACGAGGGCGCTCAGGCCGGCGAGTCTGGTCATCGTCTCTACTCCCTCCGGGACATGATCGGTCGGCTGCTGTTTATAGCGCCACCGGCGCCCCGCCGCGCCACCCACGCCCCCGGCGGTGCGGCGTCGCCGGGGCTCGGGGAGGGGGCTCGCGACCGGGTTTGCCCGGAGCTTGACACGTTTAGGGAGCTTTGGTTCACTAATCCGACATAGCGGGGTCCGGGCTGGTTTCGTTGCGCCGCCCGCCCTCGACGATTACGGACGATCAGGGGGTCGTGATGGCCGCGGTCTTTGCAGCAACTCCGGGCACCCCGGCATCGGGGCGGCTCGCACAAAAGAGGCGCTTGGATCCCTCCGGCGACTCGGTGCTGGGCAGTGGCAAGCGGCCGGTCCTCATGGTCCAGGTGGACGTGGCGGAGAGGACCGCCAGCCGCGCCGGGGTCCCCCGCTGCGACGTGCGGCTCGTACCGTCGGTCGGCCAGCTGTCGGTCGAGGACGCGTGGGCGTCCGTCGACGAGGGGGTGTCGGCCGTCGTGATCCTGCGCAACGCCACCCCCTCGTCGGTGTTCTCCTGCGTGAGGGCCGCTGTGGGTGAGGGCGACGCCTCCCCGGTGCTCGCCGACCCGCTCCTGGAGCCGGGCCGGGAAGCCCGTCTGGACGCATCCGGGCACACGCTCACGGATCGTGAATTCGACGTCCTGCGGATGCTCGCCGACGGCGAAAGCACGCGCGGGATCGCCGAGCGGCTGAACTACTCCGAGCGGACCGTGAAGAACATCGTCCACGACCTGCTCGCCAAGATGGGGTGCCGCACGAGGGCCCACGCCGTGGCGCTCGCGACGCGGCAAGGGGTGATCTGAGGCGACCGGGGTGTACCCGTGAGCCGTAGGGTCGCCGTCATCGGCCTCGACTGCGCCGAGCCCCGGCTCGTCTTCGATCGCTTCCGAGAGGAGCTCCCCAACCTGGGTCGCCTGATCGACGCCGGCACGTGGGGGCCGCTTCGCAGCGTCGATCCGCCGATCACGGTGCCGGCCTGGAGCTGCATGACGAGCGGCCGTGACCCGGGAGAGCTCGGCATCTACGGGTTCCGCAACCGGACCGGCTACGACTATCACTCGCTCGCCGTCGCCGATTCCGGCTCGGTGAGGGCCGACCGTGTGTGGGACCACCTCTCGCGTGCCGGCAAGCACGTGATCGTGGTGGGCGTACCCCAGACCTCGCCGCCGGTGCCCGTCAACGGGGAGCTGGTGTCGTGCTTCCTGACCAACGACACCCGCACCGACCCCTACACCTACCCCGAGGCGCTGAGGGCCGAGGTCGAGTCGCTGGTGGGCTCCTACCGGACGGACGTGCGCAGCTTCCGCAGCGACGACCGCGACCGGATCCTGGCCGACGTGTACGCGATGACCGAGCAGCGCTTCGCGGTCTGCCGCCGCCTGCTGGACACGAGGCCGTGGGACTTCTTCATGATGGTCGAGATCGGCCTCGACCGCATGCACCACGCCTTCTGGCGCTTCCTCGACGCCGAGCATCCCCGCCACGAGCCGGACCACCGTTACCGCGACGCGATCCGTAACTACTACATCTATCTCGACGAAGAGATCGGGGAGCTGCTCGAGCGCTTCGACGAGGACACGACCGTGCTGGTCGTCTCCGACCACGGCGCCCGCCCGATGCTGGGGGCGATCTGCGTCAACGAATGGCTCTTCCGCGAGGGATATCTCGTGCTCGAGGAGGAGCCGAGCGGACCGACTCCCTTCAGCGAGGCCCGGGTCGACTGGAGCAGGACGCGCGCGTGGGGCGAGGGCGGCTACTACTGCAGGCTGTGTGTGAACGTCGCCGGTCGGGAGCCACAGGGGATCGTCTCGAGCGAGGAATACGAGCCGCTGCTGGACGAGCTCGCCGGTCGTCTGGAGCAGCTGCCGGGCCCCGACGGGGAGTCGATCGGGACGCGGACCTTCCGGCCGCAGGAGCTGTGGCGCGAGCAGCAGGGGTTCCCTCCCGACCTGATCGTCTACTTCGGGGACCTGGGCTGGCGAAGCAACGGGAGCCTCGGTCACGGCCGGCACTGGACGTATGACAACGACACCGGTCCCGACGACGCCAACCACGACCGCAACGGGCTGTGCGTGATCACCGGTCCGGGGGTCCCCGCCGAGCGCCGCGAGGACCTCGTGATCTACGACATCGCGCCCACGATCCTCGCCCACGCAGGCCTCACACCGGACGAGGGAATGCGCGGCCGGGTGGTGGCGGAGGCCACGTCCGCGGTCTGACCGGTCACGCGTCACGCACCGGGAATGGACTCCCTACATGACCCGTTTGACAGCCCAGATGGCCGGGGCTATGGTCCACCGCTCGCTCCCAGGACGGCAACGGAGGAAGGGTTGGGACGCGTCGTGAACCCGTTTGGGAGGAATACGTCGGCAACCCGCGGGCGCGCGAGAAATCGCCTCCCCGCGGTGCTTCACCTTTTCCTCGCCGGCCTTGTGACGGTGCTCACGTGCGTGAGCATGTGCACGGGCATCGCCCTCGCCGCCGAAGGCACCGGCTCGATCTCCGGGAAGGTGACCGCCGCCGTGGGCGGCGCCGCGGTCCCCGGTGCGACGGTCTGCGCAGCAGCCACGACGGGCCTGGGGTGCGCCACCACCAACGAAGCGGGCGAATACACCATCACGGGTCTCGCGGCCGGGGAATACGCCGTCGTTTTCACCTCCAGCGCCAACTACCTCACCCAGTACTACAACGGCAAGGCGACCGCCTCGGAAGCCAAGCTCGTGCCGGTCGCGACCGGGGGCGCCGTCAGCGGGGTGAACGCGGCCCTCCAGCCCGGGGGACAGATCTCGGGCAAGGTGACGAACGCGTCCGCCAAAGCCGTCGCGGTGGCGGGTGCGACGGTGTGTGCGGCGAGCTCGGCGGCGCTGAGGTGCGCCACCAGCAGCTCCAGTGGCGAATACACGGTCAACGGACTCCCCAAGGGCGAATACACCGTCCTCTTCACGTCGACCGCCAACTATCTCTCCCAGTACTACAACGGCGTCACGACGGCCTCCGAAGCCACCCCGGTGAAAGTGGAACCCGGCACCGTCACCCCCGGCATCAGCGCCGCCCTGCACCCGGGCGGGCAGATCACGGGGAAGGTGACCAACGCCGACACCGACGCCGCCGTGGTGGGCGCGACGGTGTGCGCGACGGGCAGCGCGGGCGTGGGGTGCGCCACCACGAACGTGAGCGGCAAGTACACGATCAACGGGCTCCCCAGCGGGGAATACACGGTTCTGTTCTCCGGCTCCGACTATCTGGCCCAGTACTACAACGACGCCACCACCGCCGCCGGGGCCACATCGGTGGCCGTCAAAGCCGGTGCCACGGTGTCAGCCGTCGACGCGGCGCTCGAACCCGGCGGCAAGATCACCGGCACGGTGACCGACGCTGCCACCAAAGGAGCCCTCGCCGAAGCCAGCGTCTGCGCTTCGAGCAGCTCGGTGCTGCGCTGCGCGACCACGAACGCCGGCGGCGAATACACGATCCCGGGACTCGCCACCGGCGAATACACGGTCAAGTTCTCCGCGTCCACGTATGCCTCGCAGTACTACAACGGCGAGGAGACGGCCTCCGAAGCAACGCCCGTGCCCGTCACGGCGGGCATGACCTCGGGCCCAATCAGCGCGGCACTCCAGGTCGGCGCGCAGATCTCCGGCAAGGTCACCGACGGCACCACGAACGCCGCGGTGTCCGGGGCGCTGGTATGCGCCACGGCCAGCGTGGGTGTCGGCTGCGACACGACCAACGCCGGCGGGGAATACACGATCGTGGGTCTGGCCACGGGTGAATACACGGTCAAGTTCTCCGCCACCACGTACATCGCGCAGTACTGGAACGGGAAGACCAATGCCTCCGAAGCGAACCTGCTGTCGATCGCGGTGGGCACGACCACGAAAAACGTCAATGCCGCCCTCCGTCTCGGCGGCCAGATCACGGGCGTGGTGAGCGACGAATCCGGCCACGAAGGAATGGACGGCGTGCTGGCGTGCGCCTCCAACAGCGCCGGCACCGGAAACTGCGGCGTCACCAACGAAAAGGGCGAATACACGATCAGCGGCCTCGCCACGGGCGAATACACGGTCAAGTTCTCGGCCTCCAACTACGTCTCGCAGTACTACAACGGCATGGCCACCGCCGCCGAAGCCACCCCGGTGTCCG
>DATJOU010000052.1:0-14075 GCA_035506775.1 Solirubrobacteraceae bacterium
CGAGCCCACTGCCGCCGGCCCAGACGGTCTGCTCCACGCAGGCCTCCGCCAACAACCCCTCGGCGGCGGAGTACAAGCTCCCGGCCGCTCCCGCCGGCGGCTTCACGATCGCCGGATCGTCGACGGTGATCGCCGAATTCTCCACGCCGGGCGCCAACGATCAGGTGATCGCGCGCCTGTATGACGAAAACGAATCGGCGAAAACCGAGCAGCTCATCGGCCGCCAGGCATACCGGCCGCTGAACCCGGGTGAAGGCTTCACCAAGCAGACCTTCCAGATGCACCCGCAGGCCTGGAAGGTCGAACCGGGACACGTGGTCAAGCTCGAGCTGCTCGTCGGGGACCAGCCCTCGTGCCCCAACATCCCAACGACGATCATTCCCCTCTGCTACGTACGCAACTCATCCTCGCCGCACTCGGTGCAGGTGAGGAACCTGGAACTGCGCGTGCCGACCTCGAACCCGCCCGGCAGCGCCGAAGGGATGGTGGTGGCCCCACAACCGCACTACCTCCCACCCGGGTACACCCTGGCCCGCAACGTCGTTCCGGCGGCGCCCACCGCGCCGGCCCTCTCGGGCGGGTCCAACCCGAACAACAGCGGGCAGTTCACGCTCACCTGGGAAGCCACCCAGGCTGCGACCGAACCGAGCTTCACGCTCGAACACGAGAACGCCTCCGGAGGCTGGAGCGTCGTGGCCAGCGGTCTCACCAGCCCGAGCTACACGTTCACCTCGCTGAGCCCCGAGGGCGAAGGCACGTGGAACTACCGCGTCACCGAGAGCAACGAAAGCTCCGCCAGCGAACCATCCGCTGAATCGGTGGCGATCAAGGTGGACAAGACCGCACCCAACCCGCCCGTGGCGAGCGCCGACCGGGCGCCCGACTACGCGGGTGGCGGGGGCTGGTACAGGGACAGCGTCGAAGTGTCGTTCGCCTCGGGTGGGGACCCGAACCTGTCGGACACCAGTGCCGGCAGCGGCGTCGACCCGTCCTCGATCCCGGGCCCGCAGACGTTCGACACGAGTGGCTCCCACGAAGCGTGTGGCAGCGAGAAGGACAAAGCCGGCAACGAATCATCGCCTGGCTGTCTCACGGTCCAGGTCGACGCGACCCCGCCGACGCTGGAACTGAGCTGCCCGGCCAGCGCGCTCGTGGGCGAAGCCGGGGTGGTCGCGAGCTACACGGCCTCCGACGGACAGTCGGGGCTGGCCGGTGCGGCCAGCGGGACGATCCCGATCGACACCAGCAGCGCCGGCAAAAAGACCGTCGGCACGACCGCGACCGACAACGTCGGCCACGAAACCACGGACTCGTGCTCGACCGAGGTCGAATACCCGACCCCGGGCGCTCCGTCCCTGACGGCGGGCACGAGCCCCAACGCCAGTGGGCTGTTCACGCTGTCGTGGACGGGGGCGGACCCGTTGCAGTACTTCGGTCTCACCTACACCCTCCAGCACCACAACCACGAAGGGCTCCCATGGACCGACGTGGCGAGCGGCATCGAAGCGCTCGAATTCTCGTTCACGGGTGGGGGCGAGGAAGAAGGGACCTGGGTGTACCGCGTCCAGGGCCACGACGAAGGCAACTCGCTGACGACCGAATACTCGCCCGAATCGGCGCCGGTGAAGGTCGACAAGACCCCGCCGCTGCCTCCCACCGCGAGCGCTGACCGCGCGCCGGACTATGCGGGCGGTGGCGGCTGGTACAAGAACACGGTCACGGTGTCGTTCTCGCCCAACGGCGACCCGGCACTGGCTGACGGGAGCGAAGGGTCGGGCGTGGACCTCGCCTCGGTCCCGTTCTCGAAAGCGTTCACCGAAAGCGGATCCCACAAAGTCTGCGGGAGCGTCGAGGACAACGTGGGGAACGTGTCGGCTCCGGGATGCGTGACGGTGCAGGTGGAGTCGACTCCGCCGAGCCTTGAAGTCACGTGTCCGGCGATGGTGGCGATCGGCGCTACGGGCGTGAACGCGACCGTTACGGCTTCGGACGCCTATTCGGGGCTGAAAACGAATCCGAGTGGGAGCGTGCCGATCAACACCTCGACCTCGGGGCTGAAGACGGTCACCGAGACCGCGGTCTCGAACGTGGGCACCGAAGTGACGAAGTCCTGCTCCACGTTCGTGGGCTACTACACGGTCATCAACGGGCCCGTCAACGGGAAACTGCTCGTGCGCAGCGGCGAAGCCGTGAAGCTGGGCTCGGGAGCGAAAGTCAAAGGCACGGTCACGGTCCACGCGGGCGGCGCGCTGGACGTCGAGGGCGCGACCCTCTCCGGCGCGCTCAGCGCTGGCAAGGCGGCGCTGGTGCGGGTGTGCGGGGCGAGCATCGCCAAGACGCTGAAGGTGGTCGGCTCGACCGGCCCGCTGGTGATCGGCGACGGCACCCCCGAATGCGCGCCCAACACGATCGGCGGATCCTCGAAGGTGACCGCCAACGCGATCGGCGTGACGATCATCGCCAACACGTTCAGCTCCTCGCTCTCGGTCCAGAACAACATGGGCGGGGTGACCGTCACCAACAACAAAGTCGGAGGCTCGCTGTCCGTTCAGCGCAACGGTGGCACCGTCACCGACAAACCCAACGAAGTCAGCGGCAGGTCAAAGCTCCAGTAGCGGCTGCTCGCGCGGGGCGGCCCGGTCACCGCCCCGCGCCCACCGACGGGCAGGCGTGAGCCTCCTCAGGACCCTGGGTACATCTCCTCGATCTGGCGCTCGTACTTCTCGGCGATCGGCTTGCGCTTGAGCTTCATCGTCGGGGTCAGCTCGTCCCCGCCCGGGAGCCAGTCGCCCTCGACGATCGTAAAGCGCTTGATCTGTTCCACTTTCGCGAGCTTCTCGTTGGCGGCGTCGACCGCCTCCTGAACGGCGGCCGTGACCTGCTCCTGGCGAGCGAGGGACGCCAGCTCCGTATCGGCGATCCCCTGTTTGGCCGCCCACACCGGTGCGAAGTCGGCGTCGAGGACGATCAGGGCGGTGTTGTAGGCGCGGGCGTCGCCGATCGTGCATGCCTGCCCGATCAGGGGCGAGCTGGTCTTCAGGGTCGCCTCGATGTTGGCGGGTGACATGTTCTTGCCGGCCGCGCTGATGATCAGCTCCTTCTTGCGGTCGACGATCTTGAGGTAGCCCTCCTCGTCGAACTCGCCGATGTCACCGGTCCGCAGCCAGCCGTCCTCGGTGAACGTCTCGGCCGTCTTCTCCGGGAGGTTGCGGTAGCCCACCATCACCACGTCGGACTTGACCAGCACCTCGCCGTCGCTGTCGAGCTTGATCTGCACCCCGGGGGCCGGAGGGCCGACCGTCCCGAGCCGGATCTTCTCCACCGGGTTCACGCTCCCGGCGCCGCACGTCTCGCTCATCCCCCACAGCTCGGCCAGCGGGAGACCGATCGCGTGGAAGAACTCGAGCACTTCGACCGGGGTGGGGGCCGCGCCGACGTTGATCGCCTCGACCTGGTCGAGCCCCAGCATCGCCCGCAGGCCCGAGAACACCTCCTCCTCGGCCCGGCTCACTTCCTCGGCCAGCTCGGCCGGGACCTCCTCGCCGGCCTGTTCGAGGCGCACCTTCCTGATCCCGGCGTCGATCGCGGCCCGCGTCTTGGCGGCCTGCTCCTCCGGCTGGCCGGCGATCATCGTCTCCAGCCCGGCCTTCAGCTTCTCCCAGATCCGGGGCACCGCGAAGAACCAGCTGGGGCGCACTTCGGGGAGGTAGGAGAGCACCTGGCGAGGGTCGTCGCAGCAGGTGATCTGAAGGCCGAACACGATCGGCAGGTAGTGGTGGGCGTTGCGCTCGGCGACGTGGGCGGAGGGCAGCCACGAGATCACGCGCCCGTCTTCGGGGAACTCGATCAGCTCGTCGAGCCCTTCGATCGCCGCCAGCAGGTTGCGGTGGATCAGCTGCACCCCCTTCGGCGGCCCGGTGGTCCCGGAGGTGTAGATCAGCGTCAACAGGTCGCTTCCCTGCAGCTCCCCGACCCGTGCCTCGACGTCGAAGTCCGGGTTGGAGCCCTCGACCTCGGACAGCGCCAGCGTGCCCTCGGGAGCGTCGCCGTCGACCACGATCACGTGCTCCAGGCCGGGAAGCCCCTCGCGCGCCTCGAGCACCACAGGGAGGTACTGCTGCTCGCAGATCAGGATCCGCGATTCGGCGTCGGTGACGAGGTAGCGGATCTGCTCCGGGGTGTAGGTGTTGTAGATCGAGAACGGGGTCGCTCCGAGCATCATCCCGGCGAGGTCGCAGAGGTGGAACTCCGGCCGGTTGCTCAGCATCAGGGCGAGCGTGTCGCCGCGCTTCAGCCCCAGGCGGTCGAGGCCGCCGGCGAGGGCGTCCACGCGCTCGCGGAGCTTCCCCCACGTGATCGTAAAGGCGTCCTCCCTGGTGCGGATCGCGACCTGGTCGGCTTTCTCGGCCGCGGTGATCCGGAACGCGTGTGCGAGGGTCGGGGCTTCGGCCGCCGCCCGCGCCTTGCCGCCCTGCGTAACTGTCGCCTCCATGTGTGTCCTCCCCGTTCTCGCCTGGCCAGTGAAGCTGCGGTCGTGCCGCTTGTCGCGATCATAGCCCCACCCCGGCGGGCTACGCTCGCGCTCACGTGCGCACCGCGCAGCTCGGTTTCTGGTGGCAGACGCTCGGCGGCCCCGCTCCGGCGCGGGAGCGGCTGCAGGAGCCGCTCGAGGTCGACGTGGCGATCGTCGGAGCGGGGTACACGGGGCTGTGGACGGCGTACTACCTGAAGCGCGCCGATCCGACCCTGCAGATCGCCGTGCTCGAGCGCGAGGTCGCCGGGTACGGCGCGTCCGGGCGCAACGGGGGCTGGGTGTCCGGGTTCTTCGCCGGGGCCCCCAGCCGCTACACGCAGCGCTCGGGGGCGGCGGCGCTGGCGGCGCTGCAGCGGGAGATGTTCGCGACCGTCGACGAGGTGGGCGCGTTCCTGTACGAGCACGGGCTGGAGGCCGACTACGTAAAGAGCGGCCAGCTGGGGGTGGCGATCGGGGGCGCCCAGGCAGCGCGCCTGCGCGGGCTCGTGGAGGCGGCGCGCGCAGGGGGGCTCGGTGAGGAGGATCTGCGCGAGCTGTCGGCGGCGGAGCTGGGCGAGCGGGTGCGGGTGCGGGGCGCGCGCGCCGCGAGCTTCACCCCACACGTGGCGCGGGTGCATCCGGCCAAGCTGGTGCGGGGACTGGCGGGCGTGGTCGAGGGACTCGGGGTACCAATCTACGAGCACACGCCGGTCCTGCTGGCAGCCCCCCACGCGGCCGCCACACCCTCAGGGATTGTGAAGGCGCGATGGGTGGTGCGGGCGACCGAGGGCTATACCGCCTCACTGCCAGGGCTGCGCCGCGCGCTGGCGCCCGTCAACAGCTCGATGATCGTGACCGAGCCGCTGCCCGCGGAGGCCTGGTCGCAGATCGGCTGGTCCGCACACGAGCTGATGGCCGACGAGGGCCACGTGTTCGTGTACCTGCAGCGCACCGCCGACGGGCGGATCGCGATCGGGGGCCGCGGGGTGCCCTACCGCTACGGGTCGCGCACGGACGGCGACGGGCGCACAGCCGCGCGCACCGTGTCGGCCCTGCGGGACAAGCTCACGACGATGTTCCCGCCCGCACGCGAGGCCGAGCTTGCGCACGCCTGGTCGGGAGTGCTCGGAGTGGCGAGGGACTGGTGCGTGACCGTCGGGGCCGACGAGCGCCACGGGCTCGCCTGGGCCGGCGGCTATGTCGGCGAAGGGGTCGCGGCCGCAAACCTCGCCGGACGCACCTTGCGCGACCTGCTTCTCGGCGAGGACACCCCCCTCACGCGCTCGCCCTGGGTCACGCGGGCATCGCGCAGGTGGGAGCCCGAGCCACTGCGCTGGGCGGCTATCAGAGGCGTGTACGGGCTGTATCGGCTTGCCGACGAGATCGAGCGCCGCAGCGGGCGACCCTCGCGAATGGCGAACACACTCGACGCCCTCACAGGCCGCTCCTGAGCAATACCATCGCCCCCGATGTCCTTCCAGACGCTGATCTACGAGCGCCGCGAGCGGGTGGCGAGGATCACCTTCAACCGCCCCGAGCGGCTGAACACGATCGTCCCGCCGATGCCGGACGAGCTCCAGGAAGCGGTCGAGCAGGCGGTTGCCGACGAGCAGGTGAAGGTGATCGTGCTGAGAGGTGCGGGGCGCGCCTTCTGTGCGGGCTTCGACTTCGGCGAGGGCTTTCACCACTGGGACGAGATGCTCACCACCGACGGCCGCTGGGACCCCGGCAAGGACTTCATCGGGGCGACGACCGCCAGCCTCGGCCCGGTGCCCAAGTTCATGAGCCTGTGGCGGGCGCCGAAGCCGGTGATCGCCCAGGTGCACGGCTGGTGCGTGGGCGGGGGCAGCGACCTGGCACTGTGTGCCGACCTCGTGATCGCCAGCGAGGACGCCCGCATCGGCACCCCCTACTCCCGTGCCTGGGGCTGCTACCTGAGCGGGATGTGGCTGTACCGGCTCGGCCTCACGAAGGCGAAGGAGTACGCGCTCACCGGCAAGCCCCTCTCGGGCCTCGAAGCGGCCGAGGTGGGGCTGATCAACAGGGCCGTTCCGTTCGCGGAGCTCGAGGCCACGGTCACGCACCAGGCCGAGCAGCTCGCGGCACTACCCGCCGGACAGCTGGCGGCGATGAAGCTGATCGTCAACCAGGCCTACGAGAACATGGGCCTCGCCAGCACCCAGCTGATCGGCCCGATCCTCGACGGGCTGATGCGCAACATCCCCGAGGGCCTGGAGTTCGTGGAGACCGCCGAACGCGAGGGCGTCGCGAAGGCCATCGCGGGCCGCGACGGGCCCTTCGGGGACTACAGCCGGGCGCCGCGGGAGCAGCAGCCGAACCCCGCCAACGTGATCGAGCCCTAGCGCCTGGGCGGCCCTAGATACCCGCAACTTCGATAGGTGTCCCCGTGCGCCCGAAATCTCCAAAGGATTCAAGGGTTCGTTCGGGAACCCCGAGCTGCCCAGATCTGCCTTCGCCCCAACACTTGATGTGACCGCTGGCGAGCAGCGCACATGCCGTGCCGCGGGACGCTGAGATCTGGGTGGCGTCTTCGAGTCCGATCACCTGAACGGGTGTGAGGGACGGGCCGGTTTCTCGTTCGCCGTCCCCGAGCTGACCGTCTGCGTTCGGCCCCCAGCATTCAACGTGCCCACTGCTTAGGAGCGCACAGGCGGACCCTTCACCGGCCAATTCAGCTTGCTGTGCTACCTGGGTAGCTTCTGTGATGCCCAGCACTTCGACGGGAGCGGTGCTACACGCCACTTGACCTTTGGTGCCGCATTGTTCGGGGCCAGTGTCGGTCCCGTCTCCCAGTAGGCCACGTGTGTTTTCGCCCCAGCAGTCGACGTGGCCACTCGAGAGCAGTGCGCAGGTTCCGGCCAGCTGAGCGCCGTCACTGATCCCAAGGGCTTCGACCGGCACATCCGAGTAGGCGAGTTCAGCGTCACCGATGCCGTGGCCGAGTCTCCCCGAGTAGTTGGACCCCCAGCATTCGACGTGACCGCTCGAGAGCATTGCACAGGTTGATCCCTGTGATACTTGGGTCGCGTCCGCGATCCCGACAACTTCGACCGGCACATCCGAGTAGGCGAGTTCGCTGCCGCTGATGCCGTTGCCGAGTGCCCCTGAGAGGTTGGAGCCCCAGCATTCGACGTGCCCGCTCGAGAGCAGCGCGCACGATGCCTGTCCGCCGAGCTGAACGGCAGAGGTGATACCGGTCACTTCAACCGGAGTCAAACTGCAGGGAAAGCGGTTCTTGGCGCAGACCTTCGGTCCTTCCGCAACACCGTTCCCGAGCGATCCGTTTGCCTCACCGCCCCAGCACTCGACATGTCCGGTCTCGAGCAGCGCACACGCGTGTGTTCCGCCCGTTTCCACTTCCTTGGCTTCCGATATGCCCGTCACTTCGGCGGGGACCCATTGCGCCTTACCGACGTTGGGAGACGACTTCCCGTCTCCGACCTCGCCGGACGTGTTACCACCCCAGCACTTGATGTGGCCCGTGGTCAACACCGCGCAGGTGTCCGTGCCGTCGGTTGTGATGCTCGCGGCTGTCGCCGTGCCGACCTCGACCGGCAGCTTCGCCTTAGCCCGGCCGCCTGCCCCAGTCGCTTCCAGCGTGAGTATGTACTTCCCCGCCTTCTTCCCCGCGTTCTGGGGCATCACGACTTCGTAGCTCACGCTTCCCGATTCGCAGGAGAACGTCGCAGGTAGACCCCCGACCGTCTTGTTGGCCGAGAGCTTGCAGGTCGTGGCGCCAGACACCGAGGCCGACACCGTCGTGCTGCCACCCGAGGCAACCGACGACGGAGACGCGACAGGCCCCGTGATCACCGGCTTTGATCCCTTCGCGTAGGCGCTCGACGCCAGCACACCACACAGCAGCAACCCCATACACCAGCACCACACGCGTCGCCTCATCCCGCGCCCCTCCATCGCCGTAGACAGCCTCGCCCGAGCGTTGCCGCGCAGACCCGGGCACCCCAGCGCGCACTCTCGCAGAAGAACACCGGCCGGTCAAGACGAGCCCGAGCGCCCCGGCTTGACCGCCCCATAGCGCGCGTAGTGGCGCTCGGGGATGTCGTCGGGGTCCTTGTACCAGTACCAGGTGCAGGGGTCCTTCGAGTAGTCCCCCGGGGGGTCACACGGGTACAGCGGGTAGCCCGACCACTGGATCGGCAGCGACTCGTTCATGAAGCTGCAGTGGGTGCAGTAGAGGGGAAAGTCCTTGCGGTCGAAAGACCAGTCGTGGGCCTCGCGCGTGCGCCCGCCGTCGGGGAGCCCGTCGTAGGCCCCGTTTCGCACCAGCCGCTGGCCGGACCCGCACGGGTTCATCGCGAACGTGACCTTCTCCTCGTCCTCGGTGATCTCGAAGGCGCCGGGGCTGGGGCCCACGGCGGAGCACGAGTGGGCGCGCCAGGTGGCCGCGAGCAGAGGCACGAGGTCGCGCCGGTCGAGTGCGTCGATGGCCGAGTGATGACGGCGCCAGCCGCGGTTCATGCTCTCCTCCCACGCTTCCCCCACTGCGTCCTCGCCGAGCCGCTGCTGGATGAACGACACGAGGTCCAGCACCCCCCCGGCCATCAGGTCGTGGAGCATCTGCCACTCGTGCTTCATTTCCCCGCACAGCCGCCGGGCGGCCTCGAGGTCGCCCGCGTCGATCGCCTCGACGGCGCGATCCATCGTCGGACGAGACATCTGTTCGAGCTCGTGTTCTGAGAACCATCGGTCTGTCATCGTTTCCTCCTTCGATGGTGAGCGGGGCCACAGCCGGCGAGGGGACAGTTTGACCGAGCGGCGCAGGGCGCTGGTGACCGGCGCCGCACGGGGGATCGGCGCGGCCATCGCGAAGCGGTTGCGCGAGGACGGGCTCGAGGTCCTCACGCTCGACCTGCGCGAGGGCTGCGACCTGCGGGTCGACGTCGCACACGGCGAGTTCCCCGAGCTCCCCCCGATCGACGTGTGCGTCGCCAATGCCGGGCTGACGACCACGATCGCCCCCGCCCACCGGATGACCGCCGAGCAGTGGCAACGGGACATAGACGTCAACCTGACCGGTGCCTTCCGGACGATCCAGGCCTGCCTGGCCGGGATGCGCGAACGCCGTTACGGGCGCATCGTCGTGATCTCGAGCTTCGCCGCCGCCAGTGGCCTCCCGGGGCAGGTCGCCTATGCGGCCTCCAAGGCGGGTCAGCTCGGCCTCGTCAGGACGATCGCCGCCGAGAACGCCGCCCACGGAATCAACGCCAACGCCATCCTCCCCGGCCTGGTGGCGACAGAGGCCGTCCTGGCGATGCCCGAGGAGGTCCGCGAGCGGGTGCTGGAGGGGCTCCCCAGCGGCCGCCCGGTGGAGCCCGCCGAGATCGCCGCGGCGGCCTCCTTCCTGGCGAGCGAGCAGGCGGGCCAGGTCACGGGGCAGTCGATCGTGATCGACGGCGGCGCCTCGCTCACGCAGGTCTCGCTCGGCTCCTCCAGGCGCTAGATCGGCCGCAAAATGGGTCCCCACCGGCGGTGCTCGCAACCCCGGCTTGACCATCCTCATAAATCTGATAGCTTTTATTCCAGAGTGATGAGCAGCGGCCTCGCCCAGCCCCTCGACTCCAAGCCCCCTCGAGTCAATCGAGTCCTTCGGGACTCGACGAGCGGGGCCGCTGCCCGCACTCTTGATCCATCCCCTCCTGCCCGGCGGCGGTACCTCAGCCGCCCCCGGGATCTCCCTCGCACCTGGCGGGCCAGGTATGACCTGGCCCGCCAGGCGTCCTTCGTGCGTTCCCTGGGGCGGGCATGACCCTCCTCGTCCTCGGGGCCCTGTGGCTGCTGGCGGTGCTGGTGGTCGTGTCGCTGTGCGCGGCCGCCGCCGGCCGAGCGGCTTCGCGCCAGGCCGAGCGGCTCTAGAGCCCGATCAGGCCCGTCACCGGACTGGTGGCGACGGTCGAGCCGGCGACGTTCTTGGCCGTCACCAGGACGTCCAGCGTGAGCCCCACGTCGAGGCCCGCGAGTTTGAAGGTCGAGCCGGTTCCTTCGGCGATGTTGGAGCACCCTTTCCCGAGCGCATTGCACAGCTGCCACTGGTAGCCGTAGGTGATCGGTTCGCTCCCCGACCACGTCCCCGGGTGAGCCGTCAGCAGCTGTCCGCTGAGCAGGCTCCCGGTGATCGAGGGCAGGCCTTCGTTGTCGGGGAGGATCCCCGCGATGGTGCCGCTCGCCGCGCTCGTTTCCGAGCTCGACCCGGCCACGTTGGTGGCCGTCACCACGACCCTCACCGTGTCCCCGATCAGACCAGAGACGAGTTTCAGGGTCGAGGCCGCAGCTTTGGAGATTTCGGTGCATTTTTCACCAGCCGCGTTGCACTGCAGCCACTTGTAGGCGTAGGAGATCGGTTCGGTACCGCTCCACGACCCGCTGGTCGCACTCAACGTCTGACCTTCGACCAGGCTCCCGAGTACTTCGGGTGCCGTGCCGTTGGACGGGAGCAGGCCTTCGATGACGCTCGTCGCAGCGCTCGTTTCCGAACGCGACCCGGCCACGTTGGTGGCCGTCACGACGACCTTCACCGTGTCCCCGACCAGACCGGAGATCAGCTGCAGCGTGGGGCCCGTCGCTTTCGAGATTTCGGCGCATTTTTCACCCGCCGCGTTGCACTCCAACCACTGATACGCATACGCGATCGGTTCGCTGCCCGACCACGAGCCGGTGCTCGCGCTCAGCAGCTGGCCGTCCACCAGGCTCCCGAGGACTTCAGGTGCCTCGCCGTTGGACGGCAGCAGCCCAGCGATCACGCTCGTGGGGACACTCGTTTCCGAGCTCGACCCGGCCACGTTCGTCGCCGTCACCACGACCTTCACCGTGTCCCCGATCAGGCCGGTGACGAGTTGCAGCGTGGAGCCCGTCGCTTTGGAGATTTCGGCGCATTTTTCACCCGTGGCGTTGCACTCCAACCACTGATAGGCATACGTGATCGGTTCGCTGCCCGACCAGGAGCCCGAGGTGGCGCTCAGCAGCTGGCCGTCAACCAGGCTCCCGAGGATTTCCGGGCCCTTGCCGACAGAGGGCAGCAGCCCTTCCACCACGGTCGTGGGGGAGCTCGTTGCAGACGTCGAGCCGGCACCGTTGGTTGCCGTCACGACGACCTCGACCGTGTCCCCGATCAGGCCCGAGACGAGCTTCAGGGCGGGTTCGGTGGCTTTCGTGATTTCCGAGCATTTTTCGCCCGCCGCGTCGCAGACCAGCCACTGGTAGGTGTACGTGATCGGTTCGGTCCCCGACCACGAGCCCGAGAGAGCGCTCAGCAGTTGGCCGTCCAGCAGGTTCCCGATCACGCTCGGAAGTTCGAGGTTGACCGGCAGCAGGGCTCCCACGACCGGCGTCTCGGCGGAGCTCGCCGAGGCCGTCCCGAGCGAGCTCGTGGCAGTCACCTTGACGATCATCGAGTCGGTCACGTCCCCCGCTTCGAGGGTGTAGGTCGCGGCGGTTGCGCCGGGGATTTCTTCGCAGGTGCTCGTCAGGGGATTGCAGCGTTCCCACTGGTACTGGTAGGTCATCGGCGGGGTACCGCCCCACGTGCCGGGGTTGGCGGCGAGCTTCGCGCCTTCCTTGAGGTCCCCTTCGACCTTCGGCGGTTCGATGTCCAGCGGGGACCCGGCCAGGATCTTCTTGCTCGCGTGGGATCGCACGGAGGTGCTGCCGCCGGGCGTGGTGGCCGTCAGGATCGACCTCAGTTTCCCGCCGATCTGGCTGGTGGTGGCCCGGTAGCTGGAGCTTTCCGCCCCGGGAATCGGCGTGCAGGGGCCGTGCCGGGGCGCGCAGTACTCCCACTGGTAGGAGACGGTCGGTTTGGTGGCCGACTTCCAGCGGCCTTCCCCGACCGTGAGCAGGCGGCCGTCCACCGGGGAGCCGGTGATCTTGGGGGCTCCCTGGTGCTTCGGCGGCGCTTCGGCTCGGGCCGCCGGCGAGAGGAGCAACAGGCTCGCTGCCACCAGCCCGAGGACCGCGACCGGCGCCCACCCGGGCAACCGCCGCCAGACCGCCATCTCCAGCCCGCCCCGAGACATCGCCTGCATCCTCCCCGTCCCCCGTTTCGTTGTTGCTCTGCGAATAGACCTTTCGTGCGCGGATACCCCGATTCGGGGCTCCCTAAACCCCCGAAAATGCACCTCGCGGCGATCTTCGTCCGAGCGCCTCCGGGGACCGCATCGATACCGTTTCGGAGGGGTTACCGGGCTAGGTTGAGCGTCCCCGGCCGCACCTGTGTGGCCGTCGGGACGACCGGAGTCGCGGAAAAGGAGAAGTGTCGAAATGACCATGAACAAGCTGGCAGCGGGCTTCGCGGCCCTCGTGATGCTCGTCGCACTCTCCGTCCCGGCTCTGGCCGGCGCGCGTCCCGGGGCGGTCCGGCGGGCCAACGAACGCCACCGGGTGGAAAGACGCCACCACCGGACGGCCTCCGCCGTCGGGTGCAAACTCAACTTGAACGCCCAGCCGCGGACGGTCACGAGCGGCGAAGCCCCGCAGCTGTTCGGCAGGCTCAAATGCCCCGAAGCGGCGGCCGAGGCCTCCCAGACGGTGACCCTGTACGGGCACTCGGTGGGAACGGTCACGAGGCCGATCGGCACGACCACCACCGAAGCCTCCGGTTTCTACTCGCTGGTGGCTCCCGCACCGCTGACCGACACCAGCTACTACGCCTCCGCGGCCGGAGCCACCAGCCAGACGAAGGCGGTCAGGGTCGCCCCCGAGGTCACCGTCCACGGCCCCGCCGAAACGGCGGCGCTGCTGACCGGGTTCGCCAGCCGGACCACGTTCAGCGGCACGGTAAGCCCGGTCGACGCCGGCGCCGAGGTCGTGCTCCAGCGGGAGTCGGCCGTCTCCAACGAAGAATGGCACCCGATCCAGCGCGGGATCGTCGGGCCCAACGGCGAATACTCCTTCGTCCACGAGTTCGTGATCCCCGGTGACGCCAACATCCGGGTGATCGTGCGTCCGCACCGGCGCTTCTCGGCGTTCGGCGCCTCGACGCCGCTCTCGTACGTGATCAGCCAGCGCGAGAACCCGCAGCTGACGCTGCTGGCGACGGGCTCGGGGGGGACGAGCGACCCGATCCTGTACGCCCAGGCGGTCACCCTCCACGGCGTCCTCGCCGGGGGCGGGGGTCAGACGGTGACGCTCCAGTCACGCCCCAAGCAGGGGACGTTCACGACCGTCACCACCACCGTCGCCAACCAGTCGGGCCAGTACAGCTTCGCCGTGGCACCCCAGGAAAACACCGCCTACAGGGTGCTCGGCGGCGGACGCCACTCCGCGGTCCTGTTCGAGGGCGTCAAATACACGCTCACGGCGGGAGTCTCGGCGGGCACCATCCAGGCGGGCCAGCCGCTGACCTTCTCGGGCACGGTCACCCCCTACCGGGCCAGCCACGTCGTGTACCTCGAGCGCCAGAACGCCAACGGCGGCGGCTACCACGTCGTCCAGGTGGGCATCCTCACAGCAGGCCCCGGCAACAGCGGGACCTTCGCGATCACGCACGTGTTCTTCGGCTTCGGCAAGCAGGTGCTGCGGATCAAGG
>DATJOU010000053.1:0-4320 GCA_035506775.1 Solirubrobacteraceae bacterium
CAGCGAGTGGTACGCCAACGGCCCCCTCGGCCTCGAGCAGGGCTTCACCGTCTCCCGGCCCCCCGCCGGGGGCGAGGTGGGCCCGCTGACGCTCGAGCTGAGCCTCTCCAGCAGCGCCCCCGCCGTGGTGGCGCCGGGGGGGAAGGGCTTCACCGTCGGTCAGCCCGGCGACGGCGCGCTCGCCTACACCGGCCTGGCGGCGGTGGACGCGCGCGGCCGGCTGCTCCCCAGCCATCTGCGCGTCGCCGGCGGGCGGCTGCTGCTCACCGTTGACGCCGCCGGCGCGACCTACCCGCTGAAGGTGGACCCGTTCGTCCAGCAGGGCGCGCCCCTCACCGGCAGCGGTGCGACCGGCAACAGTCGCCTCGGCGCGAGCGTGGCGCTGTCGGCCAACGGGAACACGGCCCTGGTTGGGGGCAACTTCGACAACTCCGACGTGGGCGCGGCCTGGGTCTTCACCCGCTCCGGGGAAACCTGGACCCAGCAGGGCTCGAAGCTGACCGGCTCCGGAGAGGTCGGCCTGGGGCGCTTCGGATCGAGCGTCGCCCTGTCGGCCGACGGCAACACAGCCCTGATCGGTGGGTGGGCCGACAACACCAGCGTCGGCGCGGCCTGGGTCTTCACGCGCTCCGGATCGAGCTGGAGCCAGCAGGGCCCCAAGCTGACCGGCACGGGCGAGGTCGGGGCGGGTCGCTTCGGGATGGGCGTGTCCCTCTCCGCAAGCGGCAACACGGCCCTGATCGGGGGCAACCACGACAACGCCGACGAGGGCGCCGCCTGGGTGTTCACGCGCGAAGCCGAAACCTGGAGCCAGCAGGGATCGAAGCTCACCCCGACCGGGGCCGGGTCCAGCGAAGCCAGCTTCGGCACGAGCGTCGCGCTCTCGGGTGAAGGCAACACGGCCCTGATCGGAGCCCCCACCGACAATGACGTGGGGTCAGCCTGGGTATTCGTCCTCTCGGAAGGCGCCTGGAGCCAGCAGGGCGGGAAGCTGACGGGCAGCGGCGCCGAAGAGTCTGCCCTGTTCGGGGGCAGCGTGGCTATCTCCGGCGACGGCAACACGGCCCTGGTGGGCGGCTCCGGGGAGGCTTCCGAAAGTGGTGCCGCGTGGGTGTTCGCCCGCTCCGGATCGGTCTGGTCCCAGCAGGGCGAAAGGGTGACCGGCTCGGGCGAGACCGGCGCCGGTCTGTTCGGCCAGGACGTCGCGCTGTCGAGCGAAGGGAACACCGCGCTGATCGGCGGCCCGAGCGACAACGAAGGGGTGGGCGCCGCCTGGGTGTTCCAGCGCAGCGGCGAAGCCTGGGGTCAGGCCGGCGGAAAGCTGACCGTCGCCGAAGGCGAACCGGAAATCGGGTCCGCCGTGGCCCTGTCCGCGAACGCGACCACGGCCCTGGTCGGCGCGCGCTTCGCGCACAGCGGTGCCGGGGCCGCCTACGTGTACGCGAGCGGGTCCCACGCGCCCACCGCGATCACGGGCACGGCCACCAACCTCACGGGCTCGTCGGCCGTCCTCAATGGGACCGTCGACCCGAACGGCGAGGAAGTGACCTCCTGCGAGATCGAATGGGGCTTCACGATGAGCTACGAACACAGCGTTCCGTGCACCCCCTCCCCGGGGTCGGGCGAAGTGAACGTCGCCGTCTCCACTCCCCTGTCGGGGCTCAGCGAAACGACCTACCACTTCAGGGTCACGGCGACCAACGAAAGCGGCACCAGCTCGGGCAAAGACGAAACCTTCAAACCGGAACACGGCGTCCTGCCCACGCTCAAGAAGCTCTCGGTGAAGAAGGGGCCGGCCACGGGCAGGACGCTCGTGACGATCACGGGAGCGGGCTTCGTGGCACCGGTGAGCGTGAGCTTCGGCGGCGTCGAAGGCATCGAAGCCCACCTCGTCTCGTCGACTTCGATCACCGTCGCAACGCCCCCCGGCACGTCGGGAGACGCCGCCGTCACAGTCACCACCCCCAACGGCACGAGCGCGGAATCGCCCAAATTCCAGTTCAAGTACGGCCTTCCGACGGTCACCAAAGTGACGCCGTCGAAAGGCGCGTACGCGGGCGGAACCGTGACGACCATCAGCGGCAGCGGGTTCGCCATCGGCAGCAGCACGGAGCTGGAGTTCGAAAAAGTTCCCGGGACCGCCGTGAACTGCTCCTCGACGAGCGAATGCACGGTCACCACGCCGCCGGCGTCGAAGAAGATCAAGCCGGCGACCGGCGGGGGCGCAAACGTGATCGCCGTGGTGGGGAAGTCCAAAAGCAAGAAGAACCCTCCCGCGGACGAGTTCGTCTACGAAGCCAGTTAGCTGGTCCTCACGGGCCCCTTTCGGGGTCCGTGAGGGACACGTTCCGATAGAGCTCGAGCGGCGCCCCCACGGCTGAGCACGGCGCCGCCGATGGTGCTAGCTTGAGCGTGCGTTCAGACTCGCGCTCCGCTCCGGGGGGAGTGGTGCGCAGGGATGTTGCTCGGCCTACCGCGGGCAGCCCGCGTGAGCCGACCCGGGACCGCTCCCGGCGGTCGCCAACCGAATAGCCAGTGGAGGATCTGATGGAGCGTGTTATGGACAGACGCAATCTTCTGGCAACGTTCGCGGTTCTGGCCCTGAGCCTGTTCGTGCTCAACGGAACCGCCCTTGCCCACACCACCCGCCACAAGCGGGTCACCCAGCACAGCGCGCCGGCCGACGGGACCTCCTCGCCGGAAACCTGCGTGATCCACACGATGCCCGAAGCCTTCATGGACCAGGGCGAGATGGGCAACTCCTCGAGCATCGCCGACGTGATCGAAGTCGAGTGTGAACCCGTGTACGCGGAGCAGTCGGTGAGCATCAGCGCGACCGAGCTCTACAGCCGTTGCGACGACAAGCTGTATTGGACGATCCCCACGCAGCCCTTCAAATTCAGCGCCAGCGGGCCGAGCTTCAAAGTCACGCTCGACAACGACGGCAACGCCACCGCGGTGGTGCTTGGTGGGCCCTCGTGCGCCGCCGGGCAGAGCCTCGTCTCCGCGCACCTCGAAACCGCCCCCTTCGCGACGGTCACCACGGGCTTCACGGTGGAACCACCGGAAGTGACCGGGAGCATGGTGGTCGCGACCCCCAAGAGCAAGGTCGAGGGTGAGGAGTACAGCGACGTCGCCACGATCGTCCAGGTCGAGTTCCCTCCCGTGTACGCGGAGGAACCGGTCAACATCAACGCCGCCCAGCTGTACGCCCGCTGCAAAGAGGACTATCGGCTCGACTGGGTGGTGATGGGCTCGAGCGGCCCGAAGGTGCTCGCCACCCACGCCGAAGAAGCGACCGTGTGGCTGGACGACGACGGCAACGCCTTCGTGGTGCTGTTCGGCAACTACTCGTGCGCCGCCGGCCCAAGCCAGATCGAAGCCAGCCTCGAGCACGCGCCCTTCACGACCATGACCACCTCCTTCCTGGTGGAACCGCCGCGGTCCACGTTCCCCGAATAGGGCGCGGGGGACCCGCGCGGCCATGCGGCGGGGGAGGACGAGTTCACGGAAGGCCCGGGGGCGACCCCGGGCCTTCCGCACGTGGGCTCAGTAGATCTCCCGGATACGGGTGGGCGGATCGTCCTCTCCGGATGAGAGACACCGCGAAAGTCCGCGTAAGCCACTATCCTCGCGGCGCACCCGCCCCTCGGCGGGCCCACCCAAAAAGGAGGCAACCCCCTTGTTAGCGACCAGCTATCCGCTACTCGAAGTGTTCTGGACGATGCTGATCTTCTTCGCGTTCTTCATCTGGATCTGGCTGCTGATCACCGTCTTCATGGACGTCTTCCGCCGCACGGACATCGGAGGATGGGGCAAGACCGGGTGGATCATCTTCGTGATCATCCTTCCGTACTTCGGCGTGTTCGTGTACCTGATCGCCGAGCACAAGGGAATGACCGAAAGGGCGGTCAAGGACCAGCAGGAAGCCAAGTCGCAGATGGACGACTACGTGCGCTCGGTCGCGGGCCAGAGCGACCCCGCCAGCCAGATCGCCTCCGCCAAGGAACTGCTCGACAAGGGCGCCATCACGCAGTCCGAGTTCGACGCCATCAAGCAGAAGGCGCTCGCCTAGCTCGGCTTTCCACCCCGGGCGCCGCCGGCCGGGCGGCGCCGCGGGCGTGGGGGGCCGTTCGCACCCCGACCGGCCAACCTTCCCCGGGCGGTTGCGTTATAAGGATGACTGGCAACTCTGGAGGGAGGGGGACACGCAGCCGTGAGGGGGTTAGTTGCAGGGTGCTTGCTCGCACTTGCGCTGCTCGCGTGCACGGCGCCGGGAGCCTCGGCGGCCGAAGAACACTGCCCCGGACTGCGTGGCGG
>DATJOU010000054.1:0-2385 GCA_035506775.1 Solirubrobacteraceae bacterium
TGGCGCCGCAGCGAGCCCCGCGCCGGTGCACCGACGCGCCCAGACCGCGGCTACCATCCTCTCGGGATGGCCGGAACCACCGGACAGCGCCCCGCCCAGAAGCGCGATCAGCCGCAGTCGAAGGCCCGCAGCCGCGGCGAGATCTCGCGCACGATCGCGATCCTGGTGCTGGCCCTGGCGGTGATCCTGTTCGCGGTCAAAAACCTCAAGCAGGTCCACGTCGACTGGATCGTCGGCTCCGGCAACGCACCGCTGATCATCGTCATCCTGATCACCCTGCTGGTCGGGTTCGTGATCAGCCACCTCGCGGGGCGGCTCTCACGACGCAAACGAGCGAAGGACGGTAGCTAGCGGATCAGGATCGACTTGCTCGTGGCCGACACGAGAGCGCCGTTGGTGACCTGCACGAGCGCCTTGTAGACCCCCTTGTGGACCCGCACGACGCGGCTGAAGACGGACTGGGTGGCCGTCCTGCCCTTGGCAACCGTGCCGCCGACGTTCTTGGTGCGGTGTCCGGGGATCACGCGCTGGAAGCCGATCAAGGCCCCGGGCACGGCCGGTTCCACGGTCCCGTAGAGCCGCGCGTAGCCTCGCCTGTGGGTCGCGCGGGCGTGCATCGACACCCTCACCGCGACCTGCTCGGTGATTTCGGGGCTCAACACGGGCGCGGAACCCGTCGTGGCGACGCGCAGCCGCGTGTTCTCGGTCGCGGCCAGCACCGGGAACGAGAACCCGCCCGTGGAGTTCGTCAGCAGCACGTTGCCGAACTGCACGAACGGACCCGTGAACGGGAAGGGGTTTGTCTCGAGCGTGATCCCGTGACCGCCGCCGCCGGTCCCGGAGAGGGTGCCCTCGACCGTGTACGGCTGGCCGTAGGCGACCGGGTCGGGGACCGCCACGATCGCCACCGACAATGGGATCTTGGGGGTGGTGAAGCTGAGCGTGTTCCCCGCCGCGGCCCCGGTGACGACCAGCCTGAAGTGGTAGGTCGTGAACGACGCCAGGCCGCTGATCGCCTGGCTGATGTGGATCCGTGAGCTCGACGGGGCCAGCGGCTGCAACGCCGTGCTGAGGCCGAACTTGCTCGTCGTCCCGTACTGGAAGTAGTACGCGCCCCCCTGTGTGTCGTTCGTGACCGAGCCGTTCAGGACCGCGGAGGAGTAGCTCACGCTGGAGGCCGCTTCGGTGTGGGCGGTCGCGACGGCGGCGCCGGCGGCCGGCGACGCCGCGGCCAGCGGGAGCGCGAGCAGGCCGAATGTGAGTACCGCGGCACGAAAACGGGACATCGTCGGGGAGACTACCCCGGAGGGCTCAGTTTCACGCCGGGTACGGGTGCGCCCGCGTGCTCGAAGGGGAGCGGTAGCCTCCCGTCAACGATGACGGAGGAGGCCCGGGGAACCGGGGTGAGACTGCGCCAGGCGGTGCTGGCGGCGGGTGACCTCGAGACGGTGGCGGGGCGGCTGCGCGAGACGCTCGGCCTCGGCGAGCCGTTCCGTGATCCCAACGTGGCCGTGTTCGGGATCGCCAACACGGTGTTCGCGCTCGGTGACTGCTTCCTCGAGGTGGTCTCCCCGACCCAGTCCGATACGGCCGCCGGGCGATACATGGAGAGGCACGGGGGCGACGCCGGCTACATGCTGATCTTCGACCTCGAGGAGCTCGAGCCGGCCCGCGAGCGGACCCGGGAGCTCGGCATCAGGACGGTCTGGGAACTCGATCTGCCGGACATCTCCGGCACACACCTGCACCCGGCGGACATGCACGGGGCGATCGTCTCGATCGACAACTCACGTCCGTACGGGACCTGGCGGTGGGGCGGGCCCGAGTGGACCGAGAGGACGGGAACGGGCGCCCCGGGACGGCTCACGGGTGTGACCGTGGCCGTCGCCGACCCTGCCGCGACGGCCGCCCGCTGGGGTGCCGTGCTCGGCGTTCCGGTGCACGAGGGCGAACACCCGACCCTGCTCCTGGACGAGTCGAAGGTCGCCTTCGAGCAGGCGGCGGGCGTCCCCCAGGAAGGTCTCACCGAGATCGCAGTCGAGCTTCCCGGGGGGCTCCCGGGCGGCGCCCGTGAGCTCGAGCTCGGCGGCGTGGTGTTCCGCGACACCGGCTCGTGAGCGACGGGGCTGGGGCCGGCGCCGGAGCACCTTCAGACCCCGCTGCCGCGGTCGATCTGGTGCGGGGGTTCGACCCGCTGGGCGCGCCGGAGACCGTGGTGCCCGAGCGCGAACCTGTGCGCCGGCTCCCGTATGTGCTGCTGGACGTGTTCTCCGCGGTCCCGCTGGCCGGAAACCAGCTGGCCGTGTTCACCGACGCCCGCTTGCTGGACGAAGCGGAGATGCAGGGGCTGGCGCGGGAGCTGCAGCTGAGCGAGACCGTGTTCGT
>DATJOU010000055.1:0-4675 GCA_035506775.1 Solirubrobacteraceae bacterium
GGGCTACCTGCGCAACTACCTGATCCCGCGCAAGCTCGCCCAGCCGGCCACCAAGGGGGCGGTCGAGACCGTCCGCCAGCGCCAGGCGGCCGAGGAGCGGGCCGCCCGCGAGGCGATCGAGCGGGCCCAGGAGAACGTCAACCTGCTCAACCGCACGGTGCTCACGATCCCACAGCAGGCGGGGGCCGACGGGCGCCTGTTCGGGTCGGTGACGGCCCAGGACATCGCCTCGGCGATCCGCGAAGCGCGCGGGCTGCGGATCGACAAACGCAACGTCCACCTCCCCGAGCCGATCAAGAACGTCGGCACCTACATGGTCGTGGTGGAGGTCGCCGACGGGGCGACCGCCACGCTCAAGACCATGGTCGTGGCCAAGGGCTAGCACCACCTCGGGCGCACGATCGGTTGCGTCCCGTCCGGGGCCGGAACCAACATCGGTCCGTGCTCCTCGATTTCTGTTCCAGATAGCGGAGGCGCCCGGAGATGCCCGAGCGGCAGCTATCTACACTCGCCCCACCCATGGCCTCCAGCGCCGTCTCCCACGCCAACGGGGCCTCCAACGGCACCCCCGCCGCGGCCGCCCTGACCCCGCCCCACAACCTCGAGGCCGAGCAGTCGGTGCTCGGGTCGATCCTGCTCTCGGACCGGTCCCTGTACGCGCTCGTGATCGAGGAGGGGCTGCGGGCCGAAGACTTCTACCGCGAGCGCCACGGGCTGATCTACCAGGCGATGCTCGACCTCTACGAAGCCAGTGAGCCGGTGGACGTCCTGACCGTGACCGACCGGCTGCGTCAGAGCGGGCGGCTCGAGGAGGTCGGCGGCGCCGCCACCGTGGACGAGCTCACCGGCCTCGTCCCGGCCGCCGGCCACGCACGCCGCTACGCCCAGATCGTGCGCGAGATGGCGCTCCTGCGCAGGCTCCTGAAAGGGGCCTACGAAATCCAGGAGAGCGTGATCGGCCACTCGGGGGCGCCCCGCGACCTCGTCGAGCAGGCCGAGAAGACGATGCTCGAGGTCGCCCGCGACGACCGCCAGAAGGACTTCCGCAAGATCGGGGACGTCCTCCACGAGGAGCTCGACAAGCTCCACCGGCTGTCCCTGGAAGGGACCTCGCTGACCGGCACCCCCTCCGGCTTCAAGGACCTCGACGAGATCACCGGCGGCTTCCAGCCGGGCAACCTGATCATCGTCGCGGCCCGCCCGGCGATGGGCAAGAGCGCGCTGGTCTGCAACATCGCCGAGAACGCCGCGCTCAAGCACGGCCGCCCGGTGGCGCTGTTCTCGCTCGAGATGGCCGAGGCCGAGCTGGCCCAGCGCTTCGTCGCCTCCCAGGGGCGGATCAAAGGCGAGGAGCTGCGCAAGGGACGCGTCACCGAGGAGCGCTGGCCGAAGATCATCGAGGCCTCCTCGAAGCTCTCGAACTCGCCCCTGTGGGTGGACGACTCCAGCGACGTGGGGATGCTCGAGATCCGGGCCAAGGCGCGACGCCTGCACAACCAGGTGGACGGCGGCCTGGGCCTGATCATCGTGGACTACCTCCAGCTGATGCGCACCGACAGCCGCTACGACAGCCGCGTCACGGCCGTCGGCGAGCTGAGCCGGGGGCTGAAGATCCTGGCGCGGGAGCTGAGCGTGCCGGTCATCGCCCTGTCGCAGCTCAGCCGCGCGGTGGAGCAGCGCCCCGGCGACAAGATCCCGCTGCTGTCCGACCTGCGCGAGAGCGGCAACCTCGAGCAGGACTCCGACCTGGTGGTGTTCATCTACCGCGACGAGTACTACAAGAAGGAGGAGTCCGAGCGCCCCGGCGAGGCCGACCTGATCATCGCCAAGCACCGCAACGGGGCAGTTGGCAAGGTGACCCTCACCTTCCAGCCCGAGTACCCCCGCTTCATGAACTACGCCGGCCAGCGTTTCGCCGAGTGAGCTCCCGGGCCGCCACACTGCCGGGCGACGGGCACGGCTGCCCGCTCGGGATCTGCGACGGGAGCGGGTTCGTGATCGACCCCGACGGCGAGACCGCACGCGACTGCGCGTGCCGGCGCGGCAGGATCGCGGCCGCCCAGGCGCGCAGCCTCGAGGCGAGGGTCCCCCGCCGCTACCGGGGGGTGTCCTTCGACCGTCCTCCGGTCAGCGACATCGCCAGGGTCGCCCCGGAGCAGGTGCGACTGGTCCGCCGCTACGTCAACGACATCGGGCAGAACCTCGACCGCGGCAAGGGCCTGTGGCTGGAGGGCAACGTGGGGACGGGCAAGACGACGCTCGCGATGCTGGCCTCGAAAGCGGCACTCGACGCCGGGCGCACGGTGGCCATCTACTCGCTCCCGCGGCTGCTGAGCCTGCTGCGGGAGTCGATGGACAGCGAGGGCGGGCTGGTGGACTTCCTCGATCGCCTCACGGCCGTGGACCTGCTCCACATCGACGACCTCGGGGCCGAGAACCGCACCGAGTGGGTACTCGAGCAGCTGTACTCGATCGTCAACGCCCGCTACGAGGCCGAGCGGGCGATCGTCGCCACCACCAACCTCGAACTGCCGACCCAGCTCGCCGAGCACCTCGGGGCGCGCACCGTCTCGCGGCTGGTGGAGATCTGCGGGGACCCGATTCCGCTGTATGGCTGCGACCGGCGCCTGGAGCACCGGCCCGAGTTCCCCCAGCACCCCGAGCACGCGCTCCTGGGCGTGCCCGGCGAGCGGTCCTAGACTCCTGAGGCGACATGCCTGCCGTGGTGATAGTCGGGGCCCAGTGGGGCGACGAGGGAAAGGGCAAGATCACCGATCTGCTCGCCGAGCACGCGGACGCGGTGGTGCGCTTCCAGGGCGGCAACAACGCCGGCCACACGATCGTGCGCGGCGAGGAGGAGTGGAAGCTGCACCTGATCCCCTCGGGGATCCTGTACCCGGGCAAGCGCTGCGTGATCGGCAACGGCGTGGTGATCGACCCGCGTGTGCTGATCGACGAGCTCGACTCCCTGCGCACGCGCGGGGTGGACGTGAGCGGCCTGCGGGTGTCGGCCAACGCCCACCTGATCATGCCCTACCACATGCTGCTGGACTCGGCCGGGGAGGCGCGGCTGGGAAGCCTCCAGATCGGGACCACCCGCAGGGGCATCGGCCCCTGCTACGCCGACAAGGCCGCGAGGCTCGGGATCCGCGTCCAGGACCTGCTCGACGAGAAGATCCTCAAGAAGAAGATCGTCGCCGCGATGGAGCCCAAGCGGCTGTCGCTGCGCCCCTACGAGAAGGACCCCACGCTCGACCTGCACACGATGACCGAGGACTTCCTCACCTTCGGCCACCGCCTCGAGCAGCACATCGCCGACACCTCCAAGCTGATGTGGCAGATGCTCGACGACGGCGAGACGATGATCCTCGAGGGGGCCCAGGGGGCCATGCTCGACATCGACCACGGGACCTATCCCTTCGTCACCTCCTCCAACCCCCTGTCGGGGGCCGCCTGCGTGGGCAGCGGGATCGGGCCGAAGGCGATCGAGGAGGTGTGGGGGGTGTCCAAGGCCTACACCACCCGCGTCGGCGCCGGGCCCTTCCCCAGCGAGCTCCACGACGACACCGGGGAGCTGCTGCGCGGACGCGGGGGCGAGTTCGGGACGACCACCGGCCGCGCCCGCCGGACCGGCTGGCTGGACCTGGTGGCGCTGCGCTACGCCGCCCGCCTGAACACGATGACCGCGCTCGTGATCACCAAGCTCGACGTCCTCTCGGGGTTCGACCGGATCGCCGTCGCCACCAGCTACCGGGGTGGCGAGGACGGAGTCGAGTTCGAGGACTTCCCCTACCACCAGACGGTCCTCCATCACACCACTGCCGGGCTCACCGAGCTGCCGGGTTGGAAGGAGGACCTCGGCGAGTGCCGCTCGGCCAGCGACCTGCCCGAAGCCGCCCGCGAGTACCTGCAGTTCATCTCCGAGCACACCGGCGTGCCCGTGGCACTGATCGGGGTCGGTCCCGGCCGCGAGCAGGTGATCTGGACCGACGCCGCCGCCCACTCCCTGCTGGCCCCGGCACAGATCGGCTCCTGATGGCGGGGGGCCCGGCGTGCGGCCTTCCGAGCTGACACTCGGCCATTTCTTAGCAGCCGTAAAGGTGCTTGGCCCATCCTCCGGAGCCGCGATGCACACCGACCACGAGATCCTCCCCGGACTGCGTGCCGTGCGCCGGTGGGCGCTGGCGCCGGTCCTGGCCGTCGCGGTGCTGGCGTCGGTCGCCGCCCCGGCGGGGGCGAGCACGCTGAGCAGCAACTGGGCGGGCTGGGTGGCCCTGCCCTCCTCCTCCTCCTCCCACGCGAGCTTCACCAGCGTGTCCGGCAGCTGGCAGGTTCCGGCCGTCTCCTGCACCACCGGCCAGAGCACCTACTCGGCCGTGTGGGTCGGGCTCGGCGGCTACCGCGCGAACAGCGACGCCCTCGAGCAGGTGGGGGTGGATGCCGACTGCTCCCGCAGCGGGGGAGCCCACTACGACAGCTGGTACGAGCTGATCCCGGCCGGGCCGGTGAGCATCCCGATCGCCGTCCACGCCGGGGACGAGATGACCGGCTCGGTCACCGTACGTGGCAACCACGTCACGCTCAGGCTGCGCAACCTCACCACCGGCACCCGCTACTCGACCACCCGCCACGCCGCCAAGATCGACCTCAGCTCGGCCGACTGGATCCTCGAGGC
>DATJOU010000056.1:0-10073 GCA_035506775.1 Solirubrobacteraceae bacterium
CGCCGCGAGATCTACCCCTACCTGGCGAGCAACCACCGCATCGTGCGACCGGCGAACTTCCTGCGCACCCAGCCGGGGAAGGGGGCGGTGATGGTGGAGCGCGACGGGGTGCGGTTGGGGGTGGTGAACCTGAGCGGGAACCTGTACCTGAGGGCGGGCCGCTCGGCCTTCACCGAGATCGAGGCGGCGCTCGGGGAGCTGGGGGAGGCCGACCAGGTGCTGGTCGACATGCACGCCGAGGCGACCTCCGAGAAGGTGGCCATGGGCTGGCACCTCGACGGGCGCGTGACAGCCGTGGTGGGGACCCATACGCACGTGCCGACGGCCGATGCCAGGGTGCTACCCGCGGGCACCGCCTACATCACCGACGTGGGCATGACCGGTCCCCGCGGAGGGGTCATCGGGGTCAAGCGAGAGCAGGCGATCGAGGCGCTGCTGACGCAGATGCCGACCCGCTTCGAGACCTCCGAAGAGGACCCGTGGCTGATGGGCGTGCTGATCAGGTGCTCAGCGCGGCGGCACGCGGAGTCGATCGAGCAGGTTCTGATGCCGCGTCCGCAGCCGGCGCCGTCTGCGGGCTGAAGTGGCCGAGCAGGGCCACGATCGCGAGCGCGAAGAACCACGGGATGTACAGGTAGAACCAGTGTTCCATCGAGATCTGGACGGCGATCATGATCGCCGCGCAGCCCGCCGCCAGGCCGACCAGGTCGCCTCGCCGGGGGATCACCGCCAGCACCAGCGCCAGCCCCCCGGCGAACAGCTCGGCGGCCAGCTCCGCGCCGTGCCACCCGTATAGGCCCCAGACCGAGAAGGGCGAGTCGCGGTTGCCCTGGTAGACGAGCGTGCGCTCGTAGACGGTGTGGAGCGTGTCGTGGCGCAGGGCGGGGATCATCGCCAGCCCCCCGAGCACCAGGAAGCCGGCTGCGAACAGCGCCAGCGAGCCGGCACGGCTGCGCGGCGGCATCCCCCGCAGGCCGTCGGTGGCCAGGATCGGCGCGAGCGCCAGCGGGGCCAGCTTGGTCAGGGCGGCGAGCGCCGCGAAGCCCCCGCGGGCGAAGCGGGCCAGGCCCGAGCCGTAGCTGGCGGCGAGCAGGGCCGCCAGGATGGTGACCGCGACCAGCGTGTCGTTGGCGTTGCTCTCGAGCGCGAACAGCGTGAACGGATAGGACACCCACGCGTAGGCGAAGGCGATGCCGAGGGTGGGGCCGCGCATCCGCCGCCCCAGCAGGAACAGCAGCCCGACCGCCAGCAGGTCGAAGAAGATCGCTGCCCCGTGGGCCGCCGGCAGGTCGTCCCAGCGTCCGCTCCAGCCGAAGACCTGCTGGAAGGGGATGTAGGCCTCGTAGTTGAACGGCCCGTAGGTGTCGCCGTGTTCGTTGTCGGCCGGGAAGCCCCCGTACAGGGGCCGGTCGGCTGCGATCCGCTGGGCCCCGATCACGCCCGCGTAGCCGACGTCGATGACGTTCGAGTCGGTCACGTTCAGGCCCACCCGGAAGCCGATCAGGAACACGACCGCGACCGCCAGCCACGGCGCCGGGATCAGCAGCCGCAGGGGTCGCCCGGGGGGCGCCCCCGCAGCGCGCCGGCGCAGCAGCCACAGCATTCGCACCAGCAGGTACAGCAGGGGCGGGTACACGAGCGGGACCGAGGCCCAGATGTTGGCGTGGTTGAAGAACGCCAGCGAGACCGAGAACGACAGCAGCATCAGCAGGTCGAGGTGCAGCAGCGACAGCGGCCGGCGGAAGTCGAAGAACGGGACCATGAACAGCAGGCACAGGGGGATCCAGATGTAGAGCGCGTTGACGTGCTCGCCGAAGGCGCCCTTGTAGCCGCGGGCCATCGTCCACGCGACCTGGAAGCCGGACCACGCTTCGAGCACCCGCCCGGTGCGGTCGGCGATGGTCACCTGGGCCAGTTCCCTGCCCCCGCCACCGCCGGGGCGGGGTCCGCGGGAGAAGAAGCTCACCTGCCAGCGCAGCGGGCCCTTGGTGTAGACGGCTCCGTATGAGCCGGGGTGCCCGCGGCGGGCGTCGCGCACCTTCGCCACCGCGCTCCCGATCGCCAGGGCCCGCTGCGAGGACAGCGAGCGGCCCGGCATCGGGAGGCTCGACACCGCCACCTGGATGGGAGCTTCCGGGACCGTCCGGACCGTCGTCGAGGCCGGCCGCACCGTCGTCCTGCCCGGCGGCGCGGTCACCGAGGCCGCCCGGGCGCCGGCGGGGAGGCCCAGCGCGAGCACGGCGCAGAGCACTGCCGGCAGCAGGCGTCTCACTTCTGTTCGATGCTAACGGGCCCGGGATGGGGAACGTCGAAGTGCCCGAGCACGAGCGGGGCGACGTCGCGGATGGCCCACTGGGGGGGCTCCCGCTCGGGCAGCGCCAGCCCGCTGAACAGCAGCGCCCCCAGCGAGTCGCTGGCGTGCAGGGAGCCGTGGCTGCCGCCCCCGACGTGGGCCTGGCGTCCCCAGTCGATGAACTCGAACCCCTCGCTGGCCGACAGCAGCACCTCGCCCGAGGTGGGGCACGCGAGGGCCGACCAGGCACGGGTCAGCGCGTCCGGGTAGTCGGGCGTCTGGAGCACCCCGTCCTGGAGACGCCCGCCGAGCACGCCGAGCTCGCCCTCCACGCTCCAGCGGCGTCCCCGGGGGTCCTGCAGCTCGCCCTCGGGGGCGAAGCGCAGCTCCCCCCGGCCGGGGCTCGCGATCACACCCTCGCGGGGGTCCTCGTGGGCGTCCCGCTCGAGCCACATCACCAGGTCCACGCCCTCGACCGTCAGCGCCCGCGTGGCCACCGAGGCGCGCATCGCGTCGCGCTCGGGGGGGTGCAGGGCGTAGACCATCGCCGCCCGCTGGGAGGGGCAGACGGCGATCCGGGCCCCGTCCCCGGAGCCGCGGCCGCCCTGCCGGGCCGGCCCCAGCACGTCCAGCTCCGAGAGCTCGTCCTGCAACGCGATCTGGGCGCTCACCGGCGCCTGGGAGTGGTCCGCCATGACGATCATCGCGTGCTCGTCCAGGAACCGCTCCACCCCCCCGCCGGCGTTCATCACGCGGGCCAGCTGGAGGTCGGCCTGGGCGATCGAGTGCAACTGCCCCTCGGGTCCCCGCTTGTGCGAGAACCAGTCGTTGTCGGGGAGCGACAGCAGCAGGAAGTCGAACAGGTCGTGCTCCACGAGGTAGGAGGAGACGCACCCGGAGTGACGGTCGCGGACGCCCGGCATGCCGAGATTCGAGCGGCACCCTGTGCGACGGGAGGCAAAGATGTCGGCGTAGAACAGCTCCTTCGGCCCGAGCACCGGGTGGCGCATGATGGTGGCGGCCATCCGCGTCAGGGCCGAGTCGCGCTGGGGCTCATGGCGATGGCGGCCCCGGTACATCAGGTAGGTGGTCCCGGCGGTGCGGACCTCGGCATCGTCGAGCCGCTCGAAGACGGTCGGCGTGTCGGGCGAGAGGTGGGCGCGGTTCATGTTGTAGACGGTGTCGGTGAGCTGACGGGCGATCCCGAAGCGCTGGGCCGCGCGGAAGCTCGAGCCGTACTCGACGTAGCGGTCCTCCTCGCGGTGAAACCAGTTCATCGCCGGGATCAGGTGCTCGTCCTGTCCGGTCCCCGTCACGATCGAGGCCGCGCACACGGGGGTCACGGACGGGAACGCGGCCACACAGTCGGGTACGTAGTGGCCGCGCTGGAGGATCCGCTCCAGCGTCGGGGCGGTGCCGGCCCCGATCGCCCGCTCGAGCATCGAAGGTGCCATGGCGTCGATCACGCAGAGGACGAGCTTCGCGGGCCGGCCGGCCCCGGGGGACGCCATCAGCGACGCAGGATGCGCAGACCGGCGTACTTCTCGGTGGCCCGGGAGCGCGCCCGCACGAGCATCCAGGCGAGCAGCGCGACCAGCACGTAGCCGAGCGGGTGCAGCAGGGCCACGAGCCCCGCCGCCACCAGCGAGGCGGCGTCGAGGTACACGCTCAGGGCCTCACGGGCACCACGGTCGGGGAGCCGCGAGCGGGCCCCGAGGACGATCGGAGCGACCACCCGCTGGGCCAGCGCGGCGGCGGCGATGCCTCCGATCAGCCCCGGCCACCAGGCGTCGTGGTGGGCCGCGAGCGTGCCCGCGAACATCAGTCCTCCGGCCCCCAGCGAGAGGCCGGCGAGCGAGGCCGCCAGCGGGTCGGCCTGGCGCTGGGGCGCTCGGGTGTCGAGCAGCGGCGCCAGCCCGAGGACGAGCTGCGCCACGTAGGCGAGCACCAGCGTGACGGACACCACCAGCAGCCACCAGCCTTCTTCCAGGAAGGTGAAGGGGCCGGGGCTGAAGTGCACGTCGAGGATCCCGGCAGAGGCCAGCGCTCCGGCGAGCAGCAGGGGCAGGAACGGGCGAAAGCCGCTCGCCGCGCCGAGACCCGCGCCGAGCCCGATGTCGAAGAAGATTCCGTGCATGCGGGGGGGTGGTCTGAGACGATACGCGAATGGGCAAACCGAGCAGGACGGGCCCGGAGGGACGGGGCACCCGTCCCGCCGCTCACGAGCTGGCCCGCTACGAGGCGCTGTTCGCCACCCGTACGAAGGGCATGAAGAGCTCCGCGATGCGCGAGATGATGGCGCTCACCGAGCGTCCCGAGGTGATCTCGCTGGCCGGCGGGCTGCCCGACACGAGCACCTTCCCGGCGGAGCGGTTCGCCAAGCTGATGGCCACCGTGGCGGCCGAGTCCACCGCGCGGGCGCTCCAGTACGGGCCCACCGAAGGGATGCGGGTGACGGTCGACTCGATCGTCGAGGTGATGGCGGCCGAAGGCACGCTGGTGGACCCCGAGAGCGTGATCGTCACGACCGGGGGCCAGCAGGTGATCGACCTCGTGTGCAAGACGCTGATCGACCCCGGGGACGTGATCGTGGCGGAGGCCCCCACCTACCCGGGAGCGGTGCCGACCTTCAGCGCCTACCAGGCCGACGTCGAGCAGATCGACCTGGACGGGGAGGGGATGCCGATCGACGAGCTCGAGCGCACCCTCGACCGCCTGGCGGCTGAGGGCAGGCGCCCGAAGTTCATCTACACGATCCCCAACTTCCAGAACCCGGCCGGCGTGACGATGTCGCTGCCGCGGCGCAAGCGGCTGGTGGAGGTGGCGCGGGAGCGGGAGCTGCTGGTGCTCGAGGACAACCCCTACGGGCTGCTGCGCTACGACGGGGAGGCGCTGCCGACGTTGTACTCGCTCGACGCCGAATCGCTCGGGCGGGCCGGGGCGGCCGACCTCGTGATCTACCTCGGCACCTTCTCGAAGATCCTCTCTCCGGGGCTCAGGATGGGGTGGGCCGTGGCCCCGAGGCCGGTGCTGGAGAAGCTCAACCTCGGCAAACAGGGCTCCGACCTGTGCTCCTCGCCGGTGACCCAGATGTTCGTGGCGGCCTACTTCCGCGAGCGCGCCCGGGACGGGAGGCCGGCGTGGGAGGAGTACGTGGAGTCGCTGCGCGAGCTCTACCGCCGCCGCCGCGACGTGATGCTCGAGTCGCTCCAGGAGCACTTCGGCGACAGCGCCCGCTGGACCACTCCGCGGGGGGGCCTGTTCGTGTGGGCCACGCTGGACGAGCGGATCGACACCACCGACCTGCTGACGCTGGCCCTCGAGAGCGACGGCGTGGCGTTCGTGCCGGGACGGGCGGCCTACATGGACGGACGGCGGGGCTCCTCCTCGATGCGGCTCAACTTCGCCGGGGTCCCCGAGCAGGACATCCGCGAGGGGATCCGGCGGATCGGGCGGGGCGTGCGCGACCAGCTCGGCCTGCTGGGCACCCTGAGCGGCTCCCCGGGCGTCCCGTCGCCGGCGCAGGAGGACCGGGGAGAGCAGCGGGGCCGACGGGGGAAGGGTGGCGGGGAGCAGCCGCAGCCACTCGCGGACGTGGTCAAGCTCCCACGCCGTGAGGGCTCCCGGGGAGCCCGGCGCAGCAACGACCGATGAGCCCCCGCCGGCGGGTGGCGGTCCTCAAGGGGGGCCGCTCGCTCGAGCGCAGCGTCTCGCTGCGGTCCGGGGCGCAGGTGCAGGACGCCCTCGCCGGGCTCGGCCACGAGGTGATCGCGATCGACGTCGGCGAGACCTTCGTCGCCGACCTGCTCGAGCACGGACCGGAGGTGGCGTTCGTCGCCCTCCACGGACGGGAAGGCGAGGACGGGACCGTGCAGGGGCTCCTGGAGGCCGTCTCGATTCCCTATACCGGCTCCGGACAGGCGGCCTGCATGCGGGCGACCGACAAGCTGCTGGCGAAGCTGCTCATGCGCGAGGCCGGGATCCCCACGCCCCCGTTCCACGCCCTGCGGGAGGACTCGATCAAGGAGCTCGGGGGGGCGGCGGCGGTGGAGCGGATCCAGCAGGACATCGGCCTGCCGCTGGTGGTCAAGCCCGCCCACGGCGGCTCGGCGCTCGGGGTCAAGTTCGCCCGCGACGCCCAGGAGCTGCCGAAAGCGATGGTGGGGGCCTTCTCCTACGACCGCACGATCCTGCTCGAACGCTACGTGCGGGGGCGCGACCTGGCGGTGTCGGTGCTCGAGCGCCCCCCCGGCGGCGGCGGGACGCCGCTGGCGCTGCCGGTCGTGGAGGCGGTCCCGCGGGAGGAGGAGTTCTACGACTACGAGTCCCGCTACGAGATCGGGATGACGACCTTCGTATGCCCGGCGGAGCTCCCCGGGGAGACGACCGAGCGGGCCCAGGAGCTGGCGGTGGAGGTGTACGAGCTGCTCGGCTGCCACGGGCTCGCCAGGGTGGACCTGATGCTGGAGCGGGACACCGAGACGCTGTGGGTGCTGGAGACGAATGTGGTGCCGGGGATGACCGAGACGAGCCTCCTGCCCCAGGCCGCCGACGCCGCCGGGATCGGCTTCGAGGAGCTGGTGGAGCGGATCCTGGCGAGCGCCTGGAGCCGCTAGGAGTCGCCGGCGGCGAAGTCCTCGGGGGACACGCGGTCGAGGAACTCCTTGAACTTCTCGACCACGTCCTCGCTCTCCTCGGCGTCGTGCTCGAACTCGATCGCGGACTCGGAGATGACCTCCTCGGCGGCGTAGATCGGGGCGCCGGCACGGACCGCCAGCGCGATCGCGTCGCTGGGCCGGGAGTCGATCTCGAGCTCGCGGCCGCCGACGCTGAGGGTGATCGAGGCGAAGAACGTGTTCTCGCGCAGCTCGGTGACCGACACCTGGGTGCAGCGGACGTCGAGCTCGCCGAGGATGTCGCACAGCAGATCGTGGGTCATCGGCCGCGGCGTGCCGGCTCCCTGGAGCTTCATCAGGATCGACGCCGCCTCCGGATGGCCGATCCAGATCGGCAGGAACTTGTTGCCGTCGACCGTCTTCAGGAGCACGATCGGCTGCTTGCCAACCATGTCGAAGCTGACGCCGTAGATGACCATCTCCTGCACGAAGATCCTCCGGGAGGGTGAAGTCAGAGTATAGGTGTCAAGGACCTGGGCTCCGAGGGCCTGCGAGGGCCCCGGTGGCCCGTGAAGTGGGGCCTAGCGGGGGGTCTCCCGGCGGAAGCTCCAGAGCTTGTTGCCTAGGAAGTTGACCGGCATCGAGAGGCCGACCGCGAGCGCCTGGGCCGGCACCTTGGCGATCCCGGCGGACTCCACGAACAGCGTCAGCAGCAACAGGCTGAGGATCTCGGCGAGCAGGCTCACGACCAGGAAGCGGACCGCCTGGGCGTGGGCGCGGC
The DNA here is from genome assembly GCA_035506775.1 of Solirubrobacteraceae bacterium. Taxonomy (GTDB): domain Bacteria; phylum Actinomycetota; class Thermoleophilia; order Solirubrobacterales; family Solirubrobacteraceae; genus Palsa-744. Next base: position 7,691 of record DATJOU010000056.1, read on the forward strand.
CGTCGGCGGCGTCGAAGGTCCAGTGGCGGTTCAGCACGAAGTTGTTGAGCACGGCCACCAGCCAGGCAGCCACGTTGGCGACGTGGTAGTCGACCCCGACTCCGTGCACGAAGAGCGCGTAGACGGCCAGGTTGACGACGAACCCGACCCCTCCGACCAGCCCGAATCTGACCAGCTGGAGCCAGTTTTCCGGCCTGCGCATGCCATGCAGCAGGCGGATGTGCGGCCGGATCTCTACGGCGGTAGCGGGCTCGCGCATTTGGGCAGGGTAGCGGCACCGTCGGGCGGGGCCTGTCGCTAGCCTAGCCGAATGAGCTTCACCCCGAGGGCGAGGGCGGGCTGGCTGCGCTGGCCGGCCACCGCGGCCCTGTGCCTTGCCTTGGCGGCGTGCGGGCAGGCCGCCGCCGGAACGGGGAGCGACCCCTCCGCGGTCCACACCGGCAGCTCCGCCACCGCCGGACACGGGGACGGGAGCAGCTCGACCTCCGCCGGATACACGGGCAGCACGTCCACGACCGGAACCTCGACGACGAGCGGGACGACCGGGACGGGCACGGGCTCCTCGACGGGGGGGCGCTCCGACGCGGTCGCCGGCGCCTCCGGGGCGACCCACCGGGAGGTGGCCGACCCGGACGAAGCCGAGAGCTACCCGGCGCCCGCCGGCGTCCATCACGCCTCCGCGGCCTCGCCCTCGCGGGCCAGCGAAGCGGCAAGGGCGGCGGGGTCGTTGAGCGACGCCGAAATCCGGGCGGACCTGCACGAGACCGAAGCGGCCGAAAAGAAGGCCGACAGCGAACATCACAAGGTCACCCTCACGCCGGTGGCGGGTGGACAGTCGATCGGCGGGGACGGGAAAATCCCGATTCCCACCGGGGTGCCGGAAGTGGTCCAGAAGGTGATCGCGGGAGCCAACGAGATCGCCGACTTCCCGTACGTGTTCGGGGGCGGTCACGGGTCCTTCATCGACCACGCCTACGACTGCTCGGGGTCGGTCAGCTACGCGCTCGCCGCCGGGGGCCTGCTGAGCTCACCGGAGGTGTCGGGTGAACTCGAGCACTGGGGCGTGGCCGGTCCGGGGCGCTACATCACCGTCTACGCCAACGCCGGGCACACCTACATGTACGTGGACGGGATCCTGTTCGACACGGCCGGGCGCAGCGGGGTCTACGCCTCCCGGTGGCTGGTGGGGGGGACCGACAACAACGGCTACGTCGTGAGGCACTGGCCGGGGCTCTAGCCGCGGTCACGACCGGGGCGCGTGACCACGGTGGCCGTATCGCTGTTGCTGCCGCTGGCGCTCGGCGGGGAATCGAGCGGGTCCGGCGAAACCACCTTCGCCGGGGTGCTCACGATCGTCTCGATCGTCGTGGTTGTGATCGGCCTGGGGGCGATCTGGTGGTTCTTCTTCCGCGACGGCTCGCGCTGAGCTGCCGTCCGCGCCCGGCGCCGGGCCGCGCCGCGCGGCGCGGCGCTAGACCTTGAGCGTGAAGGCGCTTACGACGACCGCGGTGGCGGGGTCGTGGACCGCGGCGTTGCGGACCGTGAGGCGCAGGCTGAGGGGGAGCTTCTTGACGTGGCGCAGGTGTGAGGTGGCGCTCTTGGTGAGGATCACGTGGGTCGTGCTGCCCCCACCCTTCAGCGTCACCACCAGGGCCGTGCCGATGATCACCTCGGGTTCGGACCCGGCCGGAAGACCGGTGGCCATCGAGCCGTGGATCTTCAGGTGCTTGGCCGTCTTCTGGCCGAGCAGCACCTCGAAGTGGCCGGCGACCTGCTCGTTGACCTGGTAGCGGACCGCCACACCCTTGCTGAGGGCCGTCTTGAGAGAGTGTGAGAGGACGTAGGCGGTCGCGACCGGGAGCGGGACCGTGGCGCCCGAGGCGGTCGTGCCACCGGGGACGGGGGGCGGGCTCGTCACGACGCTCGGCGAGCTTCCGGAGGGGCTGGAGGTGGACGACGCCGGGGGTGTGACCACGGCTTCTTCAGGGGTCCCCACGACGGTGATTTCATGAGAGACGCTGTCGACGTTACCGCCCACGTCTTTGACCGTGAGGGTGACGGTGTAGGTGCCGGGTTTCGTGTACGTGTGGTAGACGCTTTCGGCGCATTCCGTGAGCCACGGAGCTTCACATTTGGGGGAGCCCGGAGCGTACCCTTCGGTTTCGGTGCCGTCGCCGAAGTTCCACTTCATCTTCGCGTAGGTGGGTTCGGGTTTGCCGGCCACGTAGTGCACTCCGGCGTTCAGCGTGATGATCGAGTCCCCGGCGTCGAAGCCGACGATCTCGTTCGGTTCCACGGGGCTGATGGCGTTGAATTCCGGCTCCAGGCTGATGCCCGGCATGCAGAACACGCCCGGGAACGTCAACCGCTCGGCCGCGAGGTT
>DATJOU010000057.1:0-6299 GCA_035506775.1 Solirubrobacteraceae bacterium
TGGACCTCGACGTCGAGCTCGGGCAGCCGCCCCAGGGTCCTGCGCGCGGGCTCGTCGTCGCCGAGCGCCGTGAAGAGCGTGGCCGCCCCGGCCAGGCGGGCGAGCTGGACGGCCGCCACCGCCCCCCCTCCGGCGGGCTCCTCGAAGGGCCGGGTGGCGTGGACCACCTCGCCGGCCAGCGGGACGTGCTCCACGCCGGCGAACTGGACCCACTCGACATGGCCGACGACCCCCACCCGCGGAGCTGCTCCCTGCACGGGGCCAGTCTCACACACCCACGGGCGCCCGTCGCCCCGCGTCGCCCGGTGCCGTGAGAGGATGTCGCCTCACGTCGAGGCCCTGGTCCGCCGCCCAACGACAAGGAGCACCACATGCCAGACATCGAGTTCCCGACGAGCCACGGCCCCACGCCCGGCTACCTCGCCCGGCCGGCCGGCGAGCAGGGCCCGGCCACGATCGTCCTACAGGAGTGGTGGGGGCTCGACTCCCACATCCGCTCGGTGTGCGACCGCTTCGCGGCCGCGGGCTTCTTCGCGCTGGCCCCCGACCTCTACCGCGGGGAGACGGCGGAGGGGCCCGACGAGGCCCAGCAGAAGATGATGGCCCTGTCGATGGAGACGGTCGAGAAAGACATGTGCGGGGCCGCCGAGTTCCTCGCCTCGCTGCCCGGCGTTCAGGGACCCCAGGTGGGGTCGGTCGGATTCTGCCTCGGGGGCGGGCTTTCCGTGTGGGCGGCCGCCACCTGTCCGGACATCGGCGCCGCGGTGACCTTCTACTACGTGATGCCCCACGGCAAGCCGGACTTCTCGAAGATCACAGGCCCGCTCCTCGGCCACTTCGGGACGAGCGACGAATTCATCACCGCCGAGGAAGCGAAGGGGCTCGAACAGGAGCTCCGGGACGCCGGCGTGCGGGTCAGCTTCCAGTTCTACGAGAACGCCGGCCACGCCTTCTTCAACGACACCAACCGCCTCGGCACCTACGACCAGGAGGCGGCCGAGCTGGCGTGGGAACGAACGCTGAGCTTCCTCCGCGAGGCGCTGGGCGGCTGAACCCCAGGTGGACCGCGACTACGAGCTGCAGACGCACAGGGCCGAGGACCGCCACTGGTGGTACCGCGGCCGCCGGACCGTGATCGAGCAGGTGCTGTGCGGCGTCGAGCTGCCGGCCCACGCCCGCATCCTCGACGCGGGCTGTGGCAGCGGGCGCAACATGCTCGAGTTGGAGCGCCACGGGTCGGTGACCGGGGTGGAGCTCTCGCCCACCAGCGCCGCGCTGGCACAGGAGCGCCACGTGGGCGAGGTCGTGACCTGCTCGGTGCTCGAGATGCCGTTCGCCGACGACGCCTTCGACCTCGCCGTCAGCCTCGACGTGATCGAGCACCTCGACGACGACCTCGGGGCGCTGCAGGAGCTGCGCCGGGTGGTCGCGCCCGGCGGGGCCCTGCTGCTCACGGTGCCCGCATACGGGTGGCTGTGGAGCGGCCACGACGAGCTCAACCACCACCGCCGGCGCTACACCCGCCGCTCCCTGCGCCAGGTGGCCGAGCGGGCCGGGTGGCGTCAGGTGCGCACCACCTACTTCAACTCGCTGCTGCTTCCGGTCGCGATCGCGCTGCGGGTGCTCGACCGCTTCAACCGCAAGACCACCCAGTCGAGCCTCGACCTGTGGGTTCCCCCGGAGCCCTTCAACTGGCTGCTCGAGCGGCCCCTGGCGATCGAGGCGAGCGTCATCGCCCGCGGCGGCCGGATCCCGGCCGGGCTGTCGCTGCTGGCTGTGTTCCGCTGAGCGCGGCCGGCCGGTCGCTATGCGTCGGGGGCGCCCGGCGAGCTTCCAGCGACCGCCACGGGGGCGTGCACGCGGAAGGTCCAGGCGCGGTTGGCCAGGAAGGTCGTGATCGTCACGATCACGGTGGCCGCCACCTGGGCCAGCACCTTCTCCACGTGGGCGTCGTGGACCAGCACGTAGAGCATCCCCTCGTTCACGGCCAGACCGCAGCCCTGGACGATCGCCCACCGCACCGGGGTGAGAGCGTCCCCGACGTGCTCGCGGAAGGTCCAGCGGCGGTTGAGCAGGAACCCGTTGACGGCCCCCGCGGTGAAGCCGATCGCCGACGCCGCCAGGTACCACATCCCCACGACCTTCAACAGGAACGTGTACACGAGCAGCGTGAGCAGCGTGTTCGACACGCCGACGAGCGCGAACTTCAGGAACTGGACGATCAGCGGATAACGGGCTGGGCGCAGCCGCCCACCCGCGCCGCCGGCCCGCTGGTCAGTGTGGCTGGAGGACATCGGCTACAGGATGAACGATAGATTGAGCCCCGGCTTAGGGTTTTGACCGAGAATCGTCATAAGGTTGCTGCTAAAGCGAGCCCTTCGCCAGAGCCCGAAATGTCCGAACGACCACTCCGGACCCCCATGCTGCTCAGCGTGGTGGCCCCGATCTACAACGAGCAGGAGCTCGTAGAGGAGTTCGTCAACCGCACCCGTGCCGCGGTCGCCGACTTCGAGTACGAGCTCGTGCTGGTGAACGACGGCAGCGCCGACGAGAGCGGGGAGATCCTCAACCGCCTCGCCCGCAGCGACCCCCGCATCCGGGTCATCCACCTGTCGCGCAACTTCGGCCACCAGGCGGCGCTCACGGCGGGGCTCGAGCACGCCGCCGGCGACGCCGTGGCGATGATCGACGCCGACCTCCAGGACCCCCCGGAGCTGATCCCCGACATGGTCGCCCGCTGGAGCCAGGGGGCCGACGTGGTGTACGCGGTCCGCCAGCAGCGGGAGGGCGAGACGGCCTTCAAGCTCGCCACCGCCAAGTGGTTCTACAAGCTGTTCGACAAACTCGCCCAGGTCGACCTGGAGCCCAACAGCGGAGATTTCCGGCTCCTCGACAGGGCCGCCCTGGACGCGTTGCTGACGATGACCGAGCGGTCCCGCTTCCTGCGCGGGATGACCGTGTGGGTCGGCTTCAACCAGACGGCCGTGTCCTACGAGCGCGACGCCCGCACCGCCGGCGAGACCAAGTACACGCTGCGCAAGATGCTGCGCTTCTCGCTGGACGCGATCACCTCCTTCTCGCACATGCCCCTGCAGCTGGCCACCTACGCCGGCATGCTCTCGGCCGGGGTGGCGTTCATCGCGATCCCGGTGGTGGTCCTGCTGCGCGTGCTCGGCTCCTACCTCCCCGGGTTCGGGTCGATCACGATCGCGATCCTGCTGCTCGGGGGGATCCAGCTGATCGCCCTTGGGGTGATCGGGGAGTACGTGGGCCGCATCTACGACGAGGTCAAGCACCGCCCGCTGTACATCGTCCGCGAGGAGCTCAACCGCCCCTCCGGCCCGTCGCGGATGCGAACCGGCGACGGGGTCCGAGCGGGCCTCCCGGCACGGGCCCGCGAGCCGATCGGCTGATCCACCGCTCCGCCGGCCGGGGGCTCGTGTTCTCGCTCCCATATGGACGCCGGACCCTCCCGCTCCGCCTGGCGGGCGCTCCTCGGGTGCCTCCTGCTCGCCGCGCTGTGCGCCTGCGCCCTGGCCGCGGTGTTGGCCTCGACGGCCTCCGCCGACGGCTGTCCCGGCTCCGGGGGCCCGGGCTGCCCCTATAGCTCCGTCGCCGTGATCGGGCAGCGGGCCGAGGGCGTGCTCCGCTTCCCGGAGGCCGTCGCCGTGGGTCCGGAAGGGGACCTGTACGTGGCCGACCAGCTCAGCTACGTGGTGCAGAAGTTCTCCCCCACGGGCGCCTTCCTCGGCGAGTGGGGCTCCTTCGGGGCCGGCGAGGGACAGTTCGGTCCGATCGGAGGCCTGGCCACGGACGCCTCCGGGAACGTGTACGTGGTGGACTCGAGCCACGACCGGGTCGAGAAGTTCACCTCCGGCGGGGCGTTCGTCACCGCCTGGGGGCGCCGTGGGACCGGTCTCGGGGAATTCCACTTCGGCTCCTCCCAGAACCCCACCCAGCCGCCCGGCGGGGGGATCGCGGTCGCCGGCACCCACGTGTTCGTGGCGGACTCCCTCAACAATCGCATCGAGCGCTTCAACCTCGAAGGTGGGGAACCGCTCCAGTGGGGCAGCCGGGGAAGCGCCCCGGGCCAGCTCGCCGACCCGCGCGGTCTGGCCGCCAACGAAACCGAGGTGGTGGTGGCGGACGACGACAACCACCGTGTCCAGAAGTTCAGCCCCGAAGGGGCCTGGGAGGGCGAAGCGGGAAGCGTCGGCCGGGGGCCCGGGCAGTTCGAGTTCCCCTATGGCGTGGCCCTCGACGCGGCCGGGGACGTGTTCGTGGCGGACAACATCAACCACCGTGTGGTGAAGCTGTCGGCGAGCCTCGGCTTCCTCGGAGCCTGGGGCGGCCACGGGACCAAACCCGGACAGCTCGCCTTCCCCCGCGGCATCGCCAGCGACCCGGCGGGGGACACGTACGTGACGGACACCGCCAACGGGCGGGTGGAGGAGTTCGACCCCGAAGGGAACTTCCTGAGGACGATCGGGAGCTCGGGACGGGGACCGGGACAGTTCGTGGACCCTGAAGGGGTGGCCGTCGATCCGAGCGGCGCGCTGTTCGTGTCCGACACCTCCGACAACCGCATCGAGCGGCTGTCCCCCACGGGCTCGCTGCTCGAACAATGGACGTCCGCCGGGGGTACGTCGGCCACCCTCAACGCCCCTGCGGGGCTCGCGGTGGACCCTCGTGGGGCGGTGTACGTGGCCGACCGGAGCAATGCACGTGTGCTGCGGATGTGGGGGGACGGGACCTTCCTGAGCGAAGTCGGGGGGCCGCTCGACGTGGGCGGGGTGGGACTCGACTCGCCCGGGGCGGTGGCCGTGGACCCGGCCAGCGGGGACCTCTACGTGGCCGACACGGACCACAACCGGGTGCTCGTGTTCGCCCCCGACGGCACGCTGCTGGCGAGGTGGGGTGCCGGCGAAGGCAACGGCAACCCCGGTCGCGGAGCCGGTGAGTTCGACCTGCCCGCTGGAGTCGCGGTCGGCCCCGGCGGTGAGGTGTTCGTGGCCGACACGGCCAACAACCGCGTCGTCGCCCTCTCCCCCGCCGGAGCGGTGCAGGCGACGTGGGGCGTCCGGGGGACGGCCAGCGGCCGCTTCCACTCCCCCACCGGGGTGGCCGTCGACGCCGCCGGCCACGTATTCGTGGTGGACCGGGAAAACAACCGCATCGAGGAGTTCTCCGCCGCCGGGGGGTTCCTGGCGAAGTGGGGCGCCCGCGGCGTGGGCCCGGGCGAATTCGCCCAGCCCACCGCGATCGCCGTCGGCTGCGAAGGGGCGGTGTACGTGGCCGACAGCCACAACAACCGCATCGAGCGCTTCCTGCCCCTGTACCCGGCGGGGATCGGGTGCGTCGCGGCCGGGTCGTGGCCGCCGCCGCTCGACGTCGCCCCGGTGGTCCACGTCAGCCTGGCCGCCTCCAGGGGAGTGCTCTCGCGCCGGGCGCTGGGCTTGACCCTCGGCTGCCAGCGGGCGTGCCGGATCCTGGTGAGCGGGCTGATGGGGGCATCGGGCCACCGGGGCCTGCCGCTGGTGTCGGTGGCCCGCGCGCTGTCCGCGGGCCAGACGGTGCATGTGCGGCTGCGGATCGGCCCCCACACGCTGCGTGGCCTGCGCCGCGAGCTCGGCCGCCACCGGCGCCTGAAGGCCCGCGTGAAGATCATCGCCGCCGGCCAGACGGGCAAACGGACCGTGCTCAGCGAGAGCTATCTGCTGATCCGCTAGCGCCGCCGGCGGGTGGGAGCGGCGCCCGGCGCGGTCGCGGGGGCTGCAAGGCGCAAGCCGGGGCGGGGAGTGCCGATAATGATGGGGTGGCCAGCGAGGAGCTGTTCGCCGAGGAGGACCTACCGGGGATCAACCACCGGCGCGAGCGGGTACGCCTGGAGACCGAGCGCCACCGCATCGAGGGCCTGCTGACGCTGGCCCGCGACGGCTACCGCAGCCGTGTCTCGGACGTCCTGAACGCCTCCGAGCGGGACTTCATCACCCTCACCGACGTGACCGTCGAACCGCTCGAGGGCGGCCCGGTCGAGTTGCACCCGTACCTCAGCCTCGCCCGTCGCCACATCATCTTCGCGGTCGCGGCATCCGAGCAGCCCTGAGCCGGCCCGCGGGCCGGTCAGCCGGCCGCTACCAGGCTTCTTCTTTGGGCTTCGGCTCTTCTTTGGGGGTCGACGCTTCGTTGCTGCTGTTCTTGGGTTGCACCGACGCACCCTTGGCGTTCACCGCGAGCCACTTGCCGCCGAATGCGCTGAAGCCGACGTAGGCCGTTTCACCGGCGTGTTCGTCCCCGGT
>DATJOU010000058.1:0-5344 GCA_035506775.1 Solirubrobacteraceae bacterium
CGGCTTCGGGCGGGCCAGCTGCAGGCTCCCGCCCGGCCCGGCCGCGTAGAGGCCGGCGGGTCGCTGGTATTCGAGTGCTTCGCCGCTGGGTCCGGCGGAGCGGACCGCCGGATATGGATCGACCAGGAACTGCCAGTCCACCAGCCCCACCCCCGCGATCCACAGCCGGTGCAGGGCCCGCGCGATCCAGCCCGCTTGCAGCCCCGGGAGGACGCCGTGGGAGGACTGGGGGGCGCTTTCCCAGTTCAGCTCCGTGACCCACAGCGGCTTGGGGGTGCGGGGGAGCGCCGTGCCCAGCAGCTCGGCGCGCCGCAGCAGGCCGGTGACCTTGGCGGCGTCGGCGATCGACACGTCCAGCGAGGAGGCGGCGGCGGTGTCGGGATCGCCGACCGACAGGGGGTGAAAGGCGAGCACGTCGAAGTGGGCCGGTTCGGGGCAGGGAGCGCGTGCGGAGCCGGCGGGTCCGGTCAGGCACAGCATCGAGGCGAGGAAGGTCACCGGCGCCATCCGCCCGACGCCGGCGGGTTCGCCGTTCGGTGCCACCCCGGCCGTGATCACCACGTCGTTCGCCGCGACGCCCTTGACGCCGGCGTAGAAGGCGTTGAGCAGCTGCCGGTAGAGCAACGGGGAGAAGGCCGTCCAGCGGCCATCCTGGACCACCCACTGGGGCTCCAGGTAGCGGGCCAGGTTGGGCTCGTTCCAGGCCTGGTAGTAGCGGACGAGGGGCAACGTCGCGCCCGGCCGGTGCGGGTCGGGAAAGTCCCCGTCATAGCGGCGGGCGAGCGCTTCTGCGAACGCCTGCAGGGACTCCGGGCTGGGCGCCCAGCTGCCTGCGTAGGCGTACGGCCAGCGCCCCGGGGCTTCGGCGAACGCAGGCGCGTGGGAGACCACCAGCATCGCCGTCAGCCCGGCCGCCGCCGCGCTGCGGACCGCTTCGTCGAGGCGGGCGAAGTCGTAGGACGGATCGGAGGGATCGGCGGGGTCGAAGCCGGAGGGGGGATCGGGCGCCACCAGTTCGCGCCAGTTCACCGGGATGCGGACCACCGCGGCGCCGGTGCCACGGACGCGTTCGAGCGCGAGCTGGCGGGTTTCCGGGTCGGGGCTCTCCAGCAGCAGGCCGTCCGAGACGCCCCGCACCAGACCGCCCGACGGAAACGGTCCGTGGAGCATCTCCCGGTCCTGGATGCGGACGAGGGCCGGGGACGTGGGGGCCGGGGCGGGTCCGCCCTGGGGCTCGGCGGTGAGCGGCCGCGGCGGCCCTTCGGAGCCGCTGCGGGACGGGACCGGAAGCACCGGCGGCGGGGTCAGCCAGCCGGCGGCCGCCAACGCGAATCCGAGCGCGCGCCGCATCGAGGCGGTGAGCCTCAGTGAATCGCCACGTACTTGCGCCCGAGGGCGATCCTGCTCCCGGAGGAGCTGTGGAGCGTGGTCAGCAGCGCGGCGCGGATGCTGCGTGCCGAGTGCAGCCTGATGCGGCCCTGGTGGGTCACCCGCAGGACCACGCCCACGGTCCCGGGCGTCTTGGCCGTCACGTAGCCGCGGGCGATCAGCACCGCAGGCGGCGTGTGGTGGTGGCCGTTGCTCGACGCGAAGGCCGGGAGCGTCCCGTCGCGCATGTACAGGTCCTCGACCACCGTGCCGGGCTGGTTGATCCCGACCAGCACCTTCCATCCGGACTTCAGCAGCGAGCGCAGGGACAGGTGACCGAGCTTCATCAGCGACCCCTCGAGGGCGGGCGGAGCGGGCGGCGCGGGCGGCGCCGGCGGGGGTGCCGGACACGCCCCCACCGGCCGCGAGTTTTCGCTCACGTACGTGTAGGTGGCTTCTTCGGCCAGTAGCGTCTTCAATGACTCGGTCGCGGTGACCGTCTCGCCGAAGCCCAGGGGGACCAGGAAGTTGCCCCCGAAGGTCGTCCCGGACAGGGTTTTCACCTGTGCTTCGCCGAACCCCGATTCGCGTACCCCGGTGACCTGGCCGTAGGGATTGGTGCGCGGGGAGAGCGTCACGACCGAGCCTTCGACGGTGAAGCCGCTCGTGTTCTCACCGGAGAAGTTGGTCGAGCCGGCGCATACGGTGGCGTCCATCGCGGGCAGCCCGTCGTACACCTCCGACCCGATCACCCGCCCGAGGGGGGATTCGAGGGTCACGACGTCCCCCACCTGGGGGACCTGTGACAGCCACGCCCCGCCTTCGCCGGTCTGCTTGTAGACGACCGTCCCGCCGCGGCTGATCGAGATGGCGACTTTGGCGTTCGGTTCGGCCGATCCGGAGGTGGAGGCGACCTGGCGGTATTCGGGCAGCGTCGTCTCGCCCTCGACCACCTTCAGCGTGTACCGCGGCGCGTGGTGTTCCCAGGCCGCGGCCGGTCCCGCACCGGCGACGAGCGCCGCCGCTCCCAGGAGCGCGCCCGCGACCGCTCCCCCGGCTCGCAGGCCGAGCGTACGGCGACTGCAGAAGATGCCCCTACCAGCCCTCATCAGACCGCACTGCAATCGTCCGCGGGGCGCCCCAGCATTAGCTTCCGGGGACGGACTGGACGACGGTATCGCCGCCGCCCCGCCGTCCAGATCAGCTCAGACGGCCACCACCCCGCCGTCGCACACGATCGTCTGGCCGACGATGAACGCCCCCGCCGGCGAGGCGAGGAACAGCGCCGTGCCGGCGATGTCGCTCGGCCTCCCCACCCGGCCCCGGGGATTGCTCTGGCCGACCAGCTCCCAGTCGGTCCCCTCCACATCCCCTCCCCCGCCGACGCCGGTGCTGAGCATCCAGGTCGGGAACGGGCCGGGCGCGATCGCGTTGACGAGGATGTCGCGCCCCACCAGCGTGGCGGCGAGCTGGCGGGTGAGCATGTGGACGGCGGCCTTGGAGGCGCCGTAGGACCAGTTTTCGAAGCGCGAGGTCCGGATCCCGTCGATCGAGCCGATGTTGATCACGCGCGCGGGCGACTCGGGGGCAGCGGCGGCCTGAAGCAGCCCGAGCAACGCCTGGGTGAGGAAGAAGACGCCCTTGACGTTGGTGTCCATGACCTTGTCCCAGCCGCTCTCGGGGAACTCCCCCAGCTGCGCCCCCCAGGAGGCGCCGGCGTTGTTGACCAGCACGTCGAGCCGCTGCTCGCGCCCGGCCAGCTCCTGCGCAAGGCCCTCGGCACCGGCGGTGCTGGCCAGGTCCGCCGGGAGCGAGACGCAGGTTCCCCCGTGGGTGGCGGCCAGGCGCTCCGCGGTCGCGTCGCACACCTCCGCCTTGCGGGAGCTGATGTAGACCTTGGCGCCGTTGGCGAGGAAGCCCGCCGCGATCATCTCGCCGATCCCCCGCGACCCGCCCGTCACCAGCACGGTCCTGCCCGCAACGGAGAAGAGCTCCTCGATCGAGAGCTCCGTCATCTGATCCTCCCTTGGTCGATTGCCTGCCTGCCGGCCGAGCCGGGCGCCACAGTTTGCCGGACCCGCGCCGGCGCCCGCGAGACGCCTACGCGGCACGCTTCGCTGCGGAGGCCCGTGCTCGGGCCACCACAGGAGTGGCAGGACAGCTACGGCGAAGGGGCCCCCGCGGCGGGGCCAGGGGATTAGAACCGCCCGCGGCGGGTAATAACGCGCGCATCTCAGCTGGTTCGACTCCGGACCAGAGGTCGAACACTCGAGAAGGGGAATGCCTTGGGACGTGCGTGTGGAGTGGGGCCGGCGCCCCGGCGTCGGTTGTGGATCACTGCTGTGCTGTTGGCGGTCGCCGCCTCGTTGGTGGCGGCCGCGAGTGCGTCGGCTTTCACCGCGCACGGCAGCGTCGAACAGGTATATGCCACCGGCCTCAGTCCGGGGGCGCAGGCGACGCTGCTGAACGCGCACGGCAAGACCGTCTACACCCAGAACGCGGACTCGCTCGGCGGGCTGCTGTTCCGAAAGGTCAAGCCGGCGAGCGGCTACAAGCTGCGCGTGGGCAGCGAAGAATCGGAAGCCCTCACCGTCCACACCGATGAATCCGCCCCGTGGGACCCCAGCATCTACAACCAGGAAATTCCGGATAACGGCTACACCTATCTGACGACCCGGGATGGCACCCAGCTGTCGATCGACGTTCACCCTCCGTCGAGCCCCGCGGGCGAGCCGGGCGTGCCGTCGGAATTCCACGTCCCGACCTTCCCCATCGAAGGCGTGCCCACCCCAAGCTACACGCCTCCGTACCCGACCCTGATCGAGTACTCCGGCTACGGGTACGCGAACCCCAAAGGTCCCGAAAACGGGATCGCGGTGGTCGCCAACCTGATGGGCTTCGCCGTGGTCGACGTGAACATGCGCGGCACCGGCTGCTCCGGAGGCGCGTTCGACTTCTTCGAAACCATGCAGAACCTCGACGGCTACGACGTGATCGAGGCGATCGCCCACCAGCCGTGGGTGCTCGGCCACAAGGTCGGCATGCTCGGTATCTCCTACGGCGGCATCAGCCAGCTGTTCACCGCCCAGACGCGCCCGCCGGACCTGGAGGCGATCGCACCGATGTCGGTGATCGACGCCACCGCCACCACCCTCTACCCGGGCGGGATCCTCAACACGGGCTTCGCGGTCGCGTGGGCCGAACAGCGCCAACAGAACGCCGAACCGGCGAGCCCGGGGCACGGGCAGGCGTGGGCCTCCGAACGGATCGCCGAAGGCGACACGACCTGTGCCGCCAACCAGGCCCTGCACGGCGAGGCCACCAACCTGTTGGAGAAGATCAAAGAAAATGCCACCTATAACCCATCCGTGGCCGACCCGCTCGATCCGGTCACGTTCGTCGACAAAATCGACGTGCCGACGTTCATGGCCTGCCAGTGGGAGGACGAGCAGACGGGAGGGCATTGCGCCGACCTGGCCGAGCACTTCAGCGGCACCACCAAGAAGTGGTTCACCTTCACCAACGGCGCCCATGTCGACTCACTCGACCCCGATACGCTCACCCGAATGTATGACTTCCTCGAGCTGTACGTGGCACACCAGGCTCCGATAGTCGACTCCGCGGTGATCAAAGCCGCGGCTCCGGTGATCTACGACGAAGCGATGGGATTGCCGAAGACCGATGTGGTCACGCTCCCGGAAGACCCGATCCAGCTCGAGCCGACCTACGAAGACGCCCTGGCGGCCTTCGAAGCGCTGCCGGAGGTACGGGTCATGTTCGACAACGGGGCCGGAACCTCACCGACGGACAGCAAAGTCGCCGGCGAGCCCTACCCGGCCTTCGAAGCGTCGTTCCCCTCCTACCCGATCCCCGGCACCACGGCCAAGACCTGGTACCTGGGCGCGGGCGGCAAACTGGGCGAAACGAAGCCGACCGCCGAAGGGGTCGACTCCTACACATCCGATGCGAGCGCCGT
>DATJOU010000059.1:0-4279 GCA_035506775.1 Solirubrobacteraceae bacterium
CTACGTCCTCGCGCTTGGGCACCGGGATATTCATGGGCGCGTGGGGCTTTCCAGCCTTGTCGAAGCCCTTGGGCTGGGTCTGTTGAGTCTTCGGTGGCGGCGGCTTTCGCGGGGGACGCTGGCTCTGCATCTTCGGCCCGATACCCCCTCCGGTAGCTCGATGGCTCATGCCTAGAGGCTAGCGCTGGAGGCAGAGCGAACGAGAACGAGGCCCAAACCCGCTATTTGCGGCTTTTCGCACTACCTACCTTGATCCGACAAGTGTGACCAAGCGCACACAAAGCCGTCATAATGGGTCCTAGGTTCGAACAACTGTTCGACCCGCCGAGTCGGCCTGGATGGCCGAGCGGGGGACCCAATGCCGCCGGAATTGCCGCTTAGGCACCGGCGAGAGGGGCGAATCGGCCGCTGATGCGGCTGTAACGCCCGGCCTTACGTGGGGCCGTCGGAGACGTCCCCACGCGGCCGGTTGTGAGCCCGGCAGCTAACCCCGCAGGCGGACACACGAAGGGAGCCAATCACGGATGCACACCATTTCCCCAACCGAAGCACTCACGCGCGACCTCACCCCTGCCACGATCGTGGACCAGGCCGTCGCCCCTGAACCACCCGACAGGGAGTCCACCGCGCTGCACGTGGCCAGGCGGGAGCTGAACGTCCTCGAGGGTCACCGGGCCCGGATCACGGGACGCCTCCTCGAGGACGGCCGTCCGGGGTCCCCCGACCTGATGGTCGTCCTACAGCGACGGGCCGCCAGGCGCTGGCTCACGGTCGCCCGGTCCCACACACGGGGGGGAGGCCGGTTCGCCATCAACTACGTAGCCCACACCCCCAGGAGCGAGGTCGTCCGCGTCCGCTTCCCCGGCGACGAACTCGCCACCTCCTCCACCCGCCGGGTCGGCCGCCTGAACGTGTTCCGCGCGGTCGAGGCGTCGTGGTACGGCGGAGGGGGGTCCCTCGCCTGCGGTGGGGAGCTCACCAGCTCGACCCTGGGGGTCGCCAACAAGACCCTTCCCTGCGGGACCCTCGTCGACATCCGTTACGGAGGCCGTTCGGTGACGGTTCCGGTCATCGACCGGGGCCCGTTCGTCGCCGGCCGGGAATTCGACCTCACCGAAGCCACCAAGGACGAGCTCGGGTTCGGCGGCACGGGCGTCGTCTGGAGCACACGCTAGGCATCCTCCGAGGAGGCGCTCATCGCGCAAGGCCGACGGCCTGCAGCGCCTCCTCGGCCTCGTGAGAGGCCCCGTTTCCCACACGAATCCGGTCTCTCCCGCCCATCGGTGGGAGTAACATCGCCCTCAGAACGCCCGTCAACGATCGGAGGAGACGATGGCGACAGTCAGGAACGACCTCGAGGGCCTGCAGGTCGGCGACCGTGTGATGTGGGTCGACGGCCCTCCTCTGGAGGCGTTCAAGCGGATGCGGGAGGAATGCCCGGTCCACTGGAGCCCGAGGATCGAGGACTTTCCAGAGGAGGCCGGCTTCTGGTCGGTCACCACGGCGGACGACATCCACACGGTCAGCCGCGACTGGCAGACCTACTCCTCCGAAACGGGAGGGGTGACGGCGGCTTCGGTGGTGTTCCCGCTCGAGCTCACCCGGGCGATGTTCATCGGCATGGACCCCCCCAAGCACGACCGCCTGAAGGCTCTCTTCCAGGCCGGGTTCACCCCCCGCCGGATCGCCGACCACGAGCAGCGGATCCGCGAGATCACACTGGCGGCCCTCGATCGCCTGGATGGCCGTGATCGGGCCGACCTGGTCAGCGACGTCGCCCAGCCGGTCGTCGCCCGCGTGATCGGGAGCTTCATGGGCGTCTCCCCGGAGGAAGACGAGGTCTGGGCGAGGCTGATGAACTCCACCCTCGGGTCCGGCGACGTCGATCTCAGCCCCGACGGGGTGGAGGGGGTCATCGACCAGGACGTCCCGGAGATCTTCGAACGCTGCCAGAAGCTGATCGCCGAGCGCCGCGAGCATCCCACCGACGACCTCACGAGCGTGCTCGTCCACGCCGAAGTGGACGGCTCCAAACTGGAGGAGCACGAGATCGTGATGGGCTTCTTCCTGTTGATGGCAGCCGGCAACGACTCCACCAAGGCCACCTACTGCAGCGCGATGCGGGCCCTGATGGAAAACCCGGACCAGATGCAGCTGCTGCTGGATAACCCGGAGCTGGTTCCCAGCGCGGTGGAGGAGTCGTTGCGGATGTTCCCCGCCTTCGCCCACTTCCGCCGCACGGCCACCCACGACACCGAGCTCCACGGCCAGAAGATCAGAGCGGGTGAGAAGGTGGTCATGTGGTACGTGTCCTCGAACCGGGACGCCACCCGCTACGAGGATCCCGACCGCTTCGACGTGCGCCGCAACCCCGAGCACCAGGCGTTCGGGGCCGGAGGGCGGCATTTCTGTCTGGGGACCGCGCTGGCGCGGCTGGAGTTGAGGATCCTGATGGAGGAGACCCTTCGCCGCTATCCCCACATCGCCCTCGCCGGCGAGGCGGTGTACGTCGAAAGCCCGTTCGTAAACCAGCTCAAGACCCTTCCCGTCGCCCTCAACGGCTGAGATCAGAACACCGCGGGTGCTGCTCCGCGGGTGGCGGGAGGACGACCTCGTCCCGTTCGCCGCGATGGGCGCGGACCCCGAGGTGATGGAGCATTTCCCTCACACGCTCCCAACCACCGAGAGCGCCGAGGTGATGGCCCGTATCCAGTCGGGCCTGCACCGGGACGGGTTCGGCTTCTGGGCCCTGGAGGTGCCGGGCGAGGTCACCTTCGGGGGCTTCCTCGGGATCTCTCCCGTCCCCCCGGAGATGCCGTTCTCACCCTCGATCGAGATCGGGTGGCGCATGGCACGGCCGCTGTGGGGGCGGGGACTCGCGACCGAGGCCGCCACCGGAGTGGTCGAGCACGCCTTCACCGAGCTCTCGATGTCGGAGCTCGTGGCGTACACCGCCGTCGGCAACGCTCGTTCTCGACGCGTGATGGCGAGGCTCGGGATGGAGCGGGACCCGGGGGAGGACTTCCTGCATCCCAACCTCCCTCCCGAGCACCGTCTCGCCCCCCACGTCCTCTACCGCCTCACCGCCGAGGATTGGGAGCGCAATAAGCTCGAACCGTGTGCGGCCGATACACGAACACGGCGGGACCGGAAGAGCTGAACGACCGCTTCCGGGTCCCCATCACCGGCGACGCCGGCACCCGCCGCTTCAACATCGCCCCTACCGAAGAGGTGCTGGCGATCGTCAACGGACGCGACGGTCACACGGCCAGGCTGCTGCGCTGGGGGCTCGTACCCCCGTGGGCGAAGGACCTGAAGGGGTCCGCCCGGCTGATCAACGCCCGCATGGAGTCGGTCACCACCACCCCCGCCTCCCGTGCTCTGATCCCGAAGGGCTCCCGTCGCGCCCTTCAGCTCGCCGACGGGTACTTCGAGTGGCTGGCCCCCGAGCGCCGGGGGTCCCACGCCGAGCTAGGTCCCCGTCAGCCGTTCTTCTTCCAGGTCGACGGCGGCATCCCGTTCGCGTTCGCGTCCCTGTGGACCCCGGCCAAGGTCCAGGAGGAGTGGGTCGTGAGCGTCAGCCTGCTCACCTGTGACGCCTCCTCGAACCGCACAGCCGCTGCGATCCACGACCGGATGCCCGTCATCCTGGCCGACGAGGAGGCCCAACAGGCGTGGCTCGACCCGGCCCTCGGTGCCGAGGAAGCCCTTTCCCTGTGCGGTCCCCTCCCGAGCGATCGCCTCACCGCGCGTCCCGCAAACCCGGCACTCAACAAGCCGGGCGTCGCACCCGAAGGTCCCGAGCTGCTGTATGCACCCGAGGAGGGAGGGGCCGCCGACGAGCCTGCGGGCTCCCCCTCGAGGATGTTCTGAGCCGTTCTCCCGGCGGTGGAGTGGTTGCCCCACGCCCATCCGGCGACGGCGGTCGGGCCGTGAGACCCGTGACGGCGTCGGTCGCCGCCCTGGTCGTTCTCGCCCTGGTCCTCTCGGCTTGCGGCGGCGGGACGCACACGGAAACCTTCGCCCTGCACCGTCCGTGTCCGCTCACGGACCTTCGCTTCGCTCCGTCCCCACACTCCGCCACGTACACGAGGATGGTTCCCGGGGAACCCGTCGGAGCCCTCGTGTGCCGGTACTGGGGGAGGGGTGACTCCGGCTACCACCCCTACACGCTCGCCGAACAACGCTATGTTCCCGCCGCCCGCAAGCTCTCCCAGCTGGCCGCCGGGCTCGATGCCCTGAAGCCCAACGGCACGATCGCGTCGTGCGGGACGGCGGG
>DATJOU010000060.1:0-9404 GCA_035506775.1 Solirubrobacteraceae bacterium
CCGCGCGCGGGGAGGTAGAGTCGTGCGGCGATGGACTTCGGCGTCGGCTACTTCCCCACCCACGACGGGTTGGACCCGGCCACCTTCGCCCGCCTGGTCGAGCAGCGGGGACATCGGTCGCTGTTCTTCCCGGAGCACACCCACATCCCCGCCAGCCGCGAGACCCCGTACCCGGCCGGCGGGGAGCTGCCGCGGGTCTACTCCCACACCTACGACCTGTTCGTCTCGCTGGCGGCGGCGGCGACCGCCACCAGCAGCCTGCGGATCGCCAGCGGCATCTGCCTGGTGATCGAGCGCGACCCGATCCTCACCGCCAAGGAGGTCGCGAGCGTCGACCACCTGTCCGGCGGGCGCCTCGACTTCGGCGTGGGGGCCGGGTGGAACCGCGAGGAGATGCGCAACCACGGCACCGACCCCCGCACCCGCATGGAGCTGATGGCCGAGCGGGTGGAAGCGATGAAGGCGATCTGGACCGAGACCGAGGCGAGCTACCACGGCCAGTACGTGGACTTCGAGCGCATCTGGAGCTGGCCCAAGCCCGTCCAGCGCCCCCACCCGCCCGTGCTCGTGGGCGGCAACGGCCCCACCGTGCTCGACCGCGTGCTGCGCTTCGGCGACGGGTGGATGCCCAACAACACCGGTGAAGACCTGATCGGCCGCGCCAAGGAGCTGTGGTCCCGGGCCGACCGCCCGCTCGAGGTGGTCGTTATGGGAGCCCCCGCCAAGGCCGACCAGCTCGAGCTGTACGAGCGCGCCGGGATCGGCCGCGCCGTGCGCTGGATCCCCTCGGCGGGGCTCGCCGCGGTCGAACAGGCGCTCGACCGCTGGGAGCTCGCGATGGCCGAGTTCCAGGGCACCTAGCAGCGCCCCCTCCCCACCATCTGGCGTCTCACACGGCGGCGGTCCTCGACGGCCGTTCCGCGCCCTGGCGGGCCGGACCCCGCAACCGGCCCTGGTATAATGCTTGCCAGCAAGCAACTATCTACCAGACGATCGGCGCGGGGCCCCGTCGCAGCGCCCCCGCCGGGAGACCGAGTCCGGAGAGATCACACAGCCCATGACCCCCACCGCCACCCCCTCAGCCCCGAGACGGCCCTCCACCGACGCGCGCCAGGACCGCGACAGCCGCCTGCGGGCCGTCATCGGGCGCCTCTCCCGCCGCCTGCGGGGGACCACCGCCGGTGCGGGCCTGACCCCCTCGCAGACCTCGATCCTGTTCACGGTCGTGCGCCGGGGACCGATCGGGCTGTCCGAGCTGGCCGAGCTCGAGAGCGTCAACCCGACGATGCTCTCGCGCATCATCGTCCACCTCGTCGAGGAGGGCCTGCTGGAGCGGACCGTGGACCCGTCCGACCGGCGCGCGGCGACGGTCGCCGCCACGGCCGCCGGGAGGCGCCTTCGCGAGCGCATCCACCGCGAGCGCACCGAGGCGCTGGCGGCCCACCTGCGCGAGCTCGACTCCGACCGGCGCGAGCTGCTGTGGCGGGCCCTCCCCGTGCTCGAGGAGCTGGCCGAGCGGCTCGGGGAGACCGGCCCGTGAAGCGGGCCCGGGCAGCCGGCCGGGTCACCTTCGCGGCGCTGTCGGTGCCGAACTACCGCCGCTACATCTCCGGCCAGGCGGTGTCGCTGAGCGGCACCTGGATGCAGATGGCGGCACAGTCGTGGCTGGTCCTGACGCTCAGCGGCTCGGCCACCACGCTCGGCGTGATCGTCGCCCTGCAGACGCTGCCGGTGCTGCTGCTGGGCCCCTACGGCGGGGTGGTCGCCGACCGCGTCGACAAGCGCCGGCTGATGGTCGCCCTGCAGGCCGCCATGGGACTGCAGGCGCTGGCCCTCGGGGTGCTCACCATCACCGGCGTGGTGACGCTGTGGGAGGTGGGCCTGCTGGCCGCACTGCTGGGCCTCAACAACGCCTTCGAGTCCCCCGCCCGCCAGGCGTTCATGCTCGAGATGGTCGGCCCGGACGTGCTCCGCAACGCCGTCAGCCTCAACTCGGTGCTCGTCAACGTCGCCCGCGTGGTCGGCCCCGCCCTGGCCGGCATCCTGATCGTGCTCAGCGGCGAGGGCGTGTGCTTCCTCATCAACGCCGCCAGCTTCGCCGCGGTGATCGCCTCGCTGCTCACCCTCGACCGTGACGCCATCAACCCCAGCGAGCCGACCTCGCGCAGCCCCGGGCAGCTGCGCGAGGGACTCCGCTACGTGGCCGGGATCCGCGAGCTGGCGGTGCCGCTGGCGATGATGGCGCTGGCGGGCGCGCTCGCCTACGAGTTCCAGGTGACGCTCCCGGTGATGGCCAGCCGCGGGCTCCACGCCGGCGCCGGCGGCTTCGGCTTCATGACCGCCGCGATGGGGCTCGGGGCGGTGGTCGGCGGGCTGTTCGTGGCCGCCCGCGGGCGCACCGGGCTGCCGCCCCTGATCCTCGCCGCCGGCGCCTTCGGCGTGCTGCTCGCCGGCGCGGCCCTGGCTCCCTCGCTCGGGGTCGAGCTCGTCGCCCTGGCCCTCGTCGGAGGGGCGAGCATCTCCTTCATGTCCACCGGCAACTCGACCCTGCAGCTCAACTGCGCCCCCAACATGCGCGGACGGGTGATGTCGCTGTGGTTCGTCGCCTTCCAGGGCTCCACCCCCATCGGGGGCCCGATCGTGGGCTGGGTGATGGCCGCCGCCGGTGCCCGGGCGGGGCTCGGCCTGGGCGCGATGACCTGCCTGCTGGTGGCCGCCATGGGGATGCTGGCTCTGCGCCGCGGAGGTCCCGAGCAGCTCACCCCCGAGCTCGCAGCCGGCAGCGCCTAGCCTGACCTCATGGACCCCGCCGGGCCGACCATCGCCTGGACCGACGAGGAGCAGCTCCTGAGCCGCGCCCTGGCGCTGCGCGAAGAGGTCTTCTGCGGTGAGCAGGGGGTGCCCCGCGAGCTCGAGCTCGACGGCCTCGATTCCGCCGCCCGCCATCTCGTGGCAGTGGACCCTTCGGCCGGCGAGGTGGTCGGGACGTTGCGCCTGCTGCGTGCCGGCGAGACGGCAAAAGTCGGACGGGTGGCCGTGCGCCGCAGCTGGCGCCGGCGCGGGATCGCCTCCCGGATGCTCGAGATGGCGGTCTCCCAGGCGCGGGCCGAAGGCTGCACCCGGGCTCGCCTGGCGGCCCAGATGCAGGCCACCGAGGTGTATGCGGGGGCCGGCTTCGCGGTCGAATCGGAGCCCTTCCAGGAGGCGGGCATCGAGCACGTGTGGATGGGCCGGCGGCTCGACCCCGGCACACCCGATTAGCCGCTCGGCCGGTCAGCCCGACACGGGAGCCGACTCCCCGAGCACCCTCCCGGCGGAGTCGAGCGCCTCTGCGACATACGTGCCCCGGCCGGCGGCCACGGCGACGGCCGTCTCGAACCCGGTGCTCGCCGATCCCCCCACCGGCTCCAGCGCGCCAGGGCCCGGTCCGGCGAGGATCTCCCACGAGCTCACCCCCGTGGCCCCGTTCCAGCTCGCGTAGGCCGTCAGGGTCCCGCCCGGGGCGGGCTTCACGGCCAGCGCGGGAGCGGTCGCGGGGCTGCCTTCCCACTGGAAGCGGAAGGCGCGGTAGGACTGGTCCGGGGCGGGCAGGTGGGCGTCGAAGACGACGTTCCCGCCGGGCCCGAACTCGGTCATGTAGGACTCTTCTCCCCACCCCACGAAGGAGTCTCCGTTGGGCAGCAGCTGCTCGTCACCCTGGCTTCCGCTGAGGATGGCGGGGGTGTGGTAGTCGCTGCCGACGAGCGACACGGAGCGGGTGCGCCAGTTGATCGCCTCACGGATGGCCCGCGACTGGGAGTGGGCCTTCGGCGTCGCCCCGTTGTCGAAGATGGTGAGCGTGTGGTCCGGCTGCCACTTGACGTCGTGCTGCCAGGCGGTGCCGGTGCCCGGACCCATGTGGAAGCTCGGGTGCCGGCCCCCGATCCGCCACAGGATCGCCCCCGTGTGGTGGCTGATCTCATATGCCGCCCAGGTGTTCCGCGAGGAGATGATGAAGTTGCCGTCTCCCCAGGGGTCCAGGGAGATCGAGTTCATGTGGAACCAATCCCACGGCTGGGTGCTCGGCCCCCGCGGCCAGTAGGAGTCGCTGAGGGCAACGTGACCGTACGCGTGCCACTCGAACATCACCAGCCCCGTCCTGACGTCGATCTCCTGGAGGATCGAGTCCTGCAGCAGCGCTTCGCGGGCTCCGCCCACCGATGAGAGGTCGGCCCGCACGATCGAGTAGGCCGTCACGAAGGCGGAGCCGTGGGGGGTGATGCGCACGGCGTGCAGGTCCGCCAGATAGCCGTTGCCCGCTCTTATTTCGGCGACCCGCCGGTAGCTGGAGTCGTACACCTGGTCGCTCCCGAAGCCGACGCCGTCCGCGATGTGGCCCTGCCACCACACCAACACCGGTTTGCCTTCGTAGTGCTGAACCTGGAGGTTGGTCGCCACCATCCCCGCCGGGGCGGGCTGGAACCACACCAGCCGCCCGCTGTCTTCGACGATCATGGCGCCCGACTGGCCATAGCCGCCCGTGGGCGTGAGGAACACGTCCCCGGGTGCCACCCCCGCCGAGTTGACCGCCACGTCCACGAGCGGCGGCTGCAGCTGGGGCTGGGACACGAAGCTCTGGACCGTCCCCGCCTTGGCGGGCAGCGCGGCCGCGCTCGCGGTCGCCGGGTTGGGGAGCTGGCGGGCGATCTGGAAGGTCCACGTCACCCGTCGCCCGTGAGGCCCGATCAGGGCGCTCGCCCGCACGCTCTCGCCGGCGATGAACGGCCGTGCGGGCAGGAAGCTGGCACCCGGTTCGCTGGCGTAGGCCCTCAGGCTCCCGGAGTGCAATCCGCTCCACGACCCTGTCACCGAGACGTCGCGGATATCCGACGGGGCGACCCCGAGGAAGCTGATCTGGGTCGCCGGGGAGGCGTCGGGGGTGCCCGGGAGCGGCGAGATCGTCAGCGCGTCGGCCCGTGCCACGAGGCCCAGGCAGGCGATTGTCACGAGGCCGGCGAACCTCGCCACGCCTCGCCATCCGCGGTATCGGTCCCGGGTCACCGAAGCGAACAACCCGCGGGGAACGCGATCGGGGCGGTATTTCGCGCGGAATCCACCGACCGGATCGTTCCGGGCGCACAGGACGGCTGTAAGCTCGGCGCCGTGGACGCCCCGGAATGGATCGCGGCCTTCGCGGCCGAGGCCGGCGTCGCCCCGCCCACCGAGGAGGAGGTGGGGCAGCTGCTCGCCCTGGCGGGGATCGCCGCCCACGCCTCGGAGCGCACGGCCGCTCCGATCTCGTGCTGGATCGCCGCCCGTGCCGGTCTCAGCCCGGCCGCGGCCCAGGACCTCGCCTCGCGCCTAGCCGGCGCGGCGGGCGAGCAGTAGCGCCGCCCGCTCCAGGTCCTGGGGGCGGTTCACGTTCAGGCACAGGTCCTCGGGCGCACCGAATGCCCGCAGGGCCTCCTCGTCGACGATCCGCGGCTCGAGCGCCATGATCGCGGCCGTCAGCGACCGCTCTTCCAGCAGCGCCTCGCGCATCCGCGGCAGGTGCGAGGCACGGACCCGCGCCAGCGCGGGCTGGGGCCGGCCTTCCAGCTGCACGATCGCCGCTCCCGGGAGGTCGGCCAGCCACCGCAGCAGTCCGGGGGTCACCAACGGCATGTCGCAGGCGACCAGCACGGCCCCCCCGGCGCCCCGTTCGCGGGCGTACTCCAGCCCCCTCACGACCCCCGCCAACGGGTGCTCGGGCAGCTCCGGCTCATAGCGCACCCGCCCTGCCAGCGACGGCAGGCGCGAGCTGCGCTTGGCCACCACCACGGCCTCCAGGCCCGCCTCCCGGGCGGCCGCCAGCGGGTAGGTCACGAGCGCCCGCCCGGCTAGCTCCGCGCGCGCCTTCCCGCCCCCGAGGCGCGATCCCTTCCCGCCCGCGAGCACGGCGACGATCGCCCACCGCTCGTTCATCACCGGCAGTGTGCCAGCCGCTCAGCGGGAGGTGCGCGCCAGCGCTTCGAGCGGCTCCAGCTGCCACGGTTCGCTCGGCCCCGGCGGCGCGTCGAGCCACGCCTGGGCGTCGCGGCTGCCCATCTCGACGAGTCCCCCGATGAACTCGGGGTCGAAGAACAGGTAGCTGAGCAGCTCCCCGTGGGTGGGGCTGTTCCTGCCGAGCAGCCGGCTCAGCGCCGCCAGGTCGAGCGAGCGCAGCGCCTTCAGCCCGCCGTAGCGGGAGCGGTAGCAGTCCATCGCCAGCTCGGCGATCGCCCCGGGGTGCGAGGGGCCGACGAAGATGTAGGGGATCGGGCGGTATCCGGGCCGCCCCCGCGACCGGCGGTGCTTCACCGCCGCCGGAGAGCTCGAGCCGTTGGCGTAGAAGCTGTTGATGTCCCCGAGTTTGCGCAGGTCCTCGACGAGCGGGTCCCCCAACGCTCCCTCGAGCAGGTGCAGGGCCCCGGCGCCGAAGTCGGGGGCCGGTGCTTCGTGGCGCCCATCGTGCTTGGGCACCGGCGTAACCGAGCCCGTCCCGATCACCACCACGCGGTCCGCCCCGAGGTCGATGGCCGGCTTGATCGGGGTGTTGAGCCGGGTTCCCCCGTCGACGTACCAGCCGGACGCCGCCGCCGGCGTGGTCACCCGCACCGGCGGGAACAGGATCGGGATGGCGGCCGAGGCGCGCACGTGCGTCTGGCCGATCTTGGCGGCCACGTAGTCGATCACGTGCGAGTTGCGGGCCTCGCGGCCGAGCTCACCCTCCACGAACGCCACCGGGCGCCCGCTGCTGGCGGCCGTGGCCACCACCCCCAGCGAGCTCACGGTGCCGTTGTTGAGGTTGCGGTGCATCTTCGGCCAGTTGATCCAGGTCTTCAGGTTGCGCTCCAGCGGCGAAGGATCGAGCAGGCTCTCGAGGCGGACCCCGGGGATCCCCACGAGGCCTCCGACGAAGCGCAGCCCGGTGAGCGGCAGGCGCCGGATCACCGGGCGGATGACGGTCGCCCGGCTCACCTGCCGCCAGCGCTGCAGCTCCCGCTCGACCGCCTCCCGGGCGGGCAGGTGGGCGGTGGAGGCGAGCGCGGCGGCGTTGATCGCTCCCACGCTCGTGCCGACGAGGATCGTGGGCCGCTGTCCCTGCTCCTCGAGCGCCGGCAGCAGCACCGAAAGGACTCCCACCTCATAGGCGCCCCGGGCCCCACCCCCGGAGAGCACCAGCGCGGTCTGTTCGCCGCCGCTCATCGGGGGCATTCAAGCGGATGGTCAGGCCGTCACTCCGGGGCCGATGCGGCTGTGGCGGGCGGGATCGCGATCACCGGCACCGGCGAGGCGTCGATCAGCTCGCTGGTGACGCTCCCCACCGCCCGCTGCAGCGCCGAGTGTCGGTCGTGCCCGATCACGATCGCGCTCGCCCCGTGGCGGGCGGCGGCCTCCACCAGCGCGCTGACGGGGTCACGATCGAGGATCTCGGCCGCGAGCTGCAGGTCGCGCAGCGAGTCCTCCCCCTCGAGCAGCAGCTCGTCGATCATCGCCCGCCCGAGCTCGGTCCGCTCGCTGTGGGTGCTGAGCGGCGAGGCCGGTGCGTGCAGGGGCTTGCCGGCGTGCACGATCACGAGCTTGCCGTCCGGCTGCAGCTGGGCGGCAGCCCAGCTCACGGCCCGGCGGGATCCCTCCGTGCGGTCGTAGCCGACCGCCAGGCAGCGCGTCTCGCCGTCGGCGCCGTTCACGGCCGCCCGCTCGAGGCGCCCGCCCGCCCACGGGCCTCCAGGTAGGGGGCGAGGTACCTGGAGGAGACCTTGCTCGGGGGCGACCACAGGGGCTCGTCGCTGACCTCCGAGCTGAACCCCTGCCCGCCGGTGATGTTGGCGCGCAGATACAGCGGCTTGCCGTCGGTCAGCAGCATGCCGCGGATCTCCGGGTCGAAGGGCCGCGGATCCACGTCCGCCCCCGCCCGCGCCGCGATCGCTTCGGCGGCCGCGTCGGCCTCCTGGGAGGCGAGCCCGCCGTGCTTGACCGGGAAGTCCACGCAGTCCCCCGCGGCGTAGACGCCGTCGAGCTCCCGCACCTCGCCGTGGGGGCCGGTGCGGATGAAGCCGTGTTCACCGAGTGGGATGCCCCGGATCTCGGGGCCGTAGAGCTCGGGCAGGGCGACGATCCGCTGCACCTCCAGCTGACGGTCACCCGGAAGGATCCGAACCTTGCCGCTCGCCGGGACCTCGGCGTAGGAGGAGCACACGACCTCCACCTGGGCTTCCGCGAGCCGCTCGGCCACCGCCGTGCTCGCGCCCGTCCCGAAGATCGCCAGCGGGGCGTCCTCCGGGGTGACGAGCGTCGCTCGCAGCTCCACGTTCATGTCGTACGCCCGCCCCGCCGTCATCAGCGCGAGCTCGTAGAGGGGCAGCGGCCAGGCCACCCGCCCCGGGGCGATGAAGGCGACGCTCTTGGCGTAGCCGTCCTCGACGTCGCGAACCAGTCCCTGGAAGGTCTCGTTCAGGTGCCGGTCGTCGATCGTGATCGTGTGCTCGTAACGCGGCACGACGCGGCCGCCGAGCGCGAGCAGCAGGACGTCGTAGGAGAGCTCCCGGCCGCCCTTGGTGTGCACCGTACGGGCGTCTGGATCGACCCGGGCGAGCTCGTCGGCGACCAGGCCGGCACCGGCGTCGGCGAGGATTGGCGCCAGCTCGTGCCGCTCCGCCAGCGGCTGGGCGAACGGCTCGCGCACGGTCATCGGCCGGTTCACCAGCTCCGCGTTCGGGGCCAGCACCGTCCGCTCCGTTTGCTCTCCCGCGAGCTGCGCGAGCGCGAGCACCGCCTCGAGCGCCGCCACTCCCCCACCCGCGATCAGGACCTGCAGTTTCGAGCCCGGTGGCTGGGAGGCCATGAGGCCAGGCTAGCCGCAACGGTCCCGGAGCGCCTACGGGGTCGGCCACACCCCTTTTAAGGGGTTCTCACGGATGGGCCGTGCCGCCTGCCGCCCCGCTCGGGCGTAAGCTGAAGGAGAACGCCGCTCGCCGCGGCGCGGCGGATCGGGGTAGCTCCGCCGGAAGCGACTCTCCGCGGCTACAAGGCCCGTCGTGGCCCCTCACAGATGGCCTTCGATCGACACGAAGAGACAGCCGGGTCCCGTCTGGAGCCGGTGCCCCCGGATCCCCTCGGGTCGCGGAGCCCGCAGGAGCTGTGGTTGGGACGGCTGCTCGAGGTGGGCCGCTCGCTGGTGACCGAGCTCGACCTGGCCGTGGTGCTCGACCGCGCGCTGGAGACGGCCCGGGAGATCACCGGCGCCCGCTACGCGGCCCTCGGCGTCCTCAACGAGAGCCGCACGGGACTCGCCCGCTTCATCACCTCCGGGATCGAGGAGCAGGCCCACCGCATGATCGGCGACCTCCCCACCGGCAGGGGGGTGCTGGGGGCGCTGATCGAGCAGCCCAGCCCGCTGCGCC
>DATJOU010000061.1:0-9269 GCA_035506775.1 Solirubrobacteraceae bacterium
CCCTCCCGTCGGTGGCGTGAGCTCGAGCGCGTGGCAGCGCATGCTGCCGGTGTCCGGCGCCGGGCACACGGCGCGCACGCCGTCACGACTCGAAGCGAAGGCCGGTAGGGCCGCCCGCGCCGCTGCCGCTCCCCCCGCGAGCATCGAGGAGCCGGCGAGCGCGAGGACGATCGCCACCAGCCGGCACCTCGCCGACGCGGCGTCAGCCGCTGAAAGCTCCCCCGAGACCCTCACGGCACCTCACAATCTAGCGTTCCGCACCTCCACGGCGGCGGGCCCGCTCTCTGCTTATGTGAGCTCGCGCTGCACGAGCTCGACCAGACGTCCGCACACGTCCTGTGCCTCCTCGTCGGTGGGAGCCTCGACCATCACCCGCACCAGCGGCTCGGTCCCGCTGGGTCGCACCAGCACGCGCCCCCGGCCCGCGAGTTCCTGGGCCGCCAGCTCGACCCCGGCGTTGACCTGGGTGGCGCCCTCGAGCGCCCCACGGTCGCGCACGGGGACGTTCACGAGCCGTTGGGGGAGCTTGTGCATGGCGTCGCGCTCGGCCAGGTCGCGGCCCCCGAGCGCCTCCAGCGTCAGCAGAGCGCTGGCGATCCCGTCCCCGGTGCTGTTGAACGACGACTCGATGATGTGACCGGACTGCTCGCCCCCCAGCACCCACGAGCGCCTGCGCAGCTCCTCGAGCACGTAGCGGTCGCCGACCGCCGTGACCGCCACCTCGATCCCGGCCTCCGCCATCGCGGAGTGGAAGCCGTAGTTGGTCATCACCGTGACCGCCACGCCATCGCCCGGGAGGCGGCCGCCGGCGCGCAGGTGCAGGGCCACCAGGGCGAGCAGCTCGTCGCCGTCCACCACCACGCCCTCGCGATCAACCGCCAGCACGCGGTCACCGTCGCCGTCGAAGGCGAAGCCGAGGTCGTGGGAGCCGCCGGCGACCGTGGCCCCCAGGCGCTCGATGTGGGTGGAGCCGCAGCCGTCGTTGATGTTGCGACCGTCGGGCTCGTCGGCGAGCACCGTCACCGTCGCACCCAGCCTGCGGAAGATCTCCGGGGCCACGCGGTAGGTGGCTCCGTTGGCGCAGTCGAGCACCACGTCCAGGCCGCTCAGGTCGAGCCGCTCGAAGCGGGCGTGGAGCTCGCGCAGATAGTCCTCCCCGGCGCCGTGCAGCTCGCGCACGCGGCCGGGTTGGACCGCGGCGCCGTGCGCGCCCCCGTCGGCACCTGCGGCCGACTCCAGGTCGCGCTCGATCTCGAGCTCCTGCTCGTCGGTGAGCTTGTAGCCGTCGGCGCCGAAGAACTTGATGCCGTTGTCCCGGTAGGGGTTGTGCGACGCCGAGATCACGGCCGCCAGGTCGAAGCCGTAGCGTGCGATCAGGAGCGGGGCGGCAGGGGTCGGGAGCACCCCGGCGAGCAGCGTTTCGGCACCCGACTCGCTCGCCCCGGCGGCGAGGGCGGACTCGAGCATCTCCCCCGACTCGCGGGTGTCGCGGATCACCAGCACCCGCGGACGGTCGTTCTCGGATCTCGCGCAGGCCGACCGTCCGAGGGCCAGCGCCAGCTCGGCGGTCAGCTTCTCGCCGGCGACCCCGCGAACCCCGTCTGTCCCGAACAGCTTGCGGGCCATCTCCCCCGACCGAGCTCGGCGCCGGCGCTCAGCGCTTGGAGAACTGCGGACGCTTCCGCGCCTTCTTCAGGCCCGCCTTCTTGCGCTCCTTGGCGCGCGAGTCGCGCGTCAGGAAGCCACGCCGCTTGAGCTCTCCGCGGAGGTTCGGGTCCGCCTCCAGCAGCGCCCGGGAGACGCCGTGGCGCAATGCTCCGGCCTGGGCGGAGATGCCGCCCCCGTGGAGACGGGCGACGACGTCCATGCGCTCGTGGTAGCCCACCGTCTCGAGCGGCTGGCGGATGTTGCGCTGCAGGGTCAGGCGGGGGAAGTGCTGCTCCAGCGTGCGACCGTTGATCAGGTAGGTGCCGCTGCCGGGGCGCAGGGTGACCCGGGCGATGGCCGTCTTGCGCTTGCCGGTGGCCCGGTAGCGGGCGCCGGAGGCAAGGTCGATGGCGGCGGTCGAGATCGGCTCGGTGAGGACCTCCTCGTCGGCCTCCTCGGGCTGCTCGGCCTCCTCGACGACCTCGCCCTCGGCCTCCACGATCGCGTAGGGGTCCACGTACTCCTGCGTCTCCCCGCGCCCGAGCGGGTCCACGCCCTCGGGGACGATGTCGACTTCGAGGTGGGCTCCGGGGACGGCCGGTTTCTCGCGCGGGGTGGGAGCCTCCTCCCACTCCTCGTCCTCGGTGGTGGCGGCGTCCTGGGCCTCCTCGTATGCCTCGAGGGCGGCGTCCTCGGCCGAGCCGGCGATCTCGCGGGCGTCCGGTCCCGGCACGGCGTGCGCCTCGTGGACCTCGGCGGGGGGCGCCTGCGGGACCTCGGGAGCGGCCGCGGCCGCCTGAGGCTCGGCGGGAGGCACGTCGACGGTGGCCTCCTCCGCCTCCTCGTAGGCCTCGAGCGCGGCGTCCTCGGCCGAGCCGGCGATCTCGCGCGCGTCCTCGGTGGGGACGGCGTGGCCGTCGGGCTGCTCGGCCTCGTCGCGGTTGTCCTCTGACTCTGCCATCAGGTCTCGATCTCCAGCGGTTGCGGTTTCTGGGCGGCGTGGGGGTGCTCGGGCCCGGCGTAGATCTTCAGCTTGGTGAGCTGCTTGCGGGCGAGCCGGTTGCGGGGCAGCATGCCTTTCACGGCCAGCCGCAGCACCTCCTCGGGGCGGCGGTTGAGCATCTCCTCGAGGTTGCGCGAGCGCAACCCCCCGGGGTAGCCCGAGTGGCGGTGGTAGAGCTTCTGCTGGCGCTTGTTCCCCGTCACGTGGACCTTGTCGGCGTTGACCACCACGACGAAGTCGCCGGTGTCGATGTGGGGGGTGTACTGCGGCTTGCGCTTGCCACGGAGGGCGTCGGCGATCTGGGTGGCGAGCCGTCCCAGGGTCTTGCCGTTGGCGTCGACCAGCAGCCAGTTGCGCTCGCGGTCGGCGGGCGTGGCGACGTATGTCTTCGTGGACGGAGCCATCAGCTTGGTCTGGGCGGCGCGGCCCACGGGTGGCGCACCGAGGACGCCGCTGCGCTTATCGCGCGCGCGGCGAAGCGCCCATCATAGGCCAAAGCGGGCCTTCACCCGCCCTGCTGAACGGCGGGACCGAACGTCCGGGCCGGCCGGCGGCCGGGCGCTACTCCCACTCGATCGTGCCGGGAGGCTTGGAGGTGATGTCGAGGACCACCCGGTTGACCTCCCGCAGCTCGTTGATCATGCGGGAGGCGATCCGCTCCAGCAGGTCGTAGGGCAGGCGGGCCCAGTCGGCGGTCATGGCATCGTCGCTGGTAACCGCCCGGATCACGACCACGTGGCCGTAGCTGCGCTCGTCGCCCTGGACGCCGACGGTGCGGACGTCGGGGAGCACGCAGAAGGACTGCCACAGCTCCCGGTACAGGCCGGCGGCGCGGATCTCCTCCTGGAGGATGTGGTCGGCCTCCCGCAGCACGTCCAGGCGCCCCTTGGTGGCTTCGCCCCCGACGACCCGGATCGCGAGCCCCGGGCCGGGGAACGGCTGGCGCCACACCAGCCGCTCGGGCATGCCGAGCTGTTCTCCGACCGCCCGGACCTCGTCCTTGAACAGCGCCCGCAGCGGCTCCACCAGCTCGAAGTTCAGATCGTCGGGCAGTCCGCCGACGTTGTGGTGGGACTTGATGGTCGCCGCCCCGGTCCCGCCTCCGGACTCGATCACGTCGGAGTACAGCGTTCCCTGGACCAGGAAGCGGGCCTCCTCGCCGTCACCGGCCTCGGACAGGCGCCTGGCCTCCTCCTCGAACACGCGGATGAACTCCTCGCCGATCACCTTGCGCTTGGCCTCGGGCTCGACCACGCCCTGGAGCTTGGTGAGGAAGCGCTCCTCGGCGTCCACCGCCACGAGGGGGACCTTGAAGGTGTCCCGGAAGGTCCGTATCACCTGTTCCCCCTCGTCCTTGCGCATCAGCCCGTGGTCCACGAACACGCACGTCAGGCGGTCGCCGACGGCGCGGTGGACGAGCAGCGCCGCGACCGACGAGTCGACCCCGCCGGAGAGGCCGCAGATCACGTTGCCGTCCCCCACCTGCTCGCGGATCCGGCGCACCTGTTCCTCGACGATCCCGGCCGGCGACCAGCTCGGCTCGCAGCCGCAGGCCTCGGTCAGGAAGCGGGTGAGGATCTCGGTGCCGTAGGGCGTGTGGACGACCTCGGGGTGGAACTGGATCCCGTAGATCGATCGCTCGCGGTCCTCGATGGCGGCCACCGGTGAGGCGGTCGAGGACGCCAGCGCGGCGAACCCGGGGGGAGGCTCGTAGACGGTGTCGCGGTGTGACATCCAGCAGGTCTGTTCGCTGGGCAGTCCCCCGAGCAGCATCCCGCCCTCGCCGACCAGCAGCTGGGAGCGGCCGAACTCCCCGACCTCGGCCTGCTCCACCCTGCCGCCGAGGGAGTGGACGAGCAGCTGCATGCCGTAGCAGATGCCCATCACCGGCACCCCGAGCTCCAGCAGGGCCGGGTCCAGTCGCGGGGCGCCGTCGGCATACACGGACGCCGGACCCCCGGAGAGCACGATCCCGCGGGGTCGGCGGGCCAGGATCTCCTGCACCGGGAGGTGGTGGGCGAG
This sequence comes from Solirubrobacteraceae bacterium, assembly GCA_035506775.1. Lineage (GTDB taxonomy): Bacteria > Actinomycetota > Thermoleophilia > Solirubrobacterales > Solirubrobacteraceae > Palsa-744. The sequence continues at coordinate 4,673 of DATJOU010000061.1, forward strand.
CAGCTCGCTGAACACACCGCAGTCGCGGATCCGGCGCGCGATCAGCTGGGAGTACTGACCCCCGTAGTCGAGCACGACGACCGTCTCGGTGTCGTGCGGGCGCTCGGTCTCCGCGCCGGGCTCGGCGAGGGCGCTCGGCGAAGCCCCGGCCTCACTCATTGACGAGCGCGGCGACCTTTCCGTTGGTTGCCCCCATGCCGACGCCCTGGTCGCGCTGCAGGGCCTTGCCCTCCGTCTGCAGGGCCGGCGCCACCACGACCTCGGCGCGGTTGAACTCGGCCAGGTCCTTGTGGCCGCAGGTGGCCATCGAGGTGCGCAGGCCCCCGAACAGGTTGAAGGTGCCGTCGTTCTCCCGGGCGGGGCCGACGAGGATCTCCTCGAGGGTCCCGTTCTGGGTGGTGGCGACCCTCGCCCCGCGCGGGAGCGTCGGGTGGAAGGTGGCCATCCCCCAGTGGAAGCCGCGGCCCGGGGCCTCGTAGGCCCGTGCCAGCGGGGAGCCGATCATGACCGCGTCGGCGCCGAGGGCGATCGCCTTGGCGACGTCACCGCCGTTGCGCATCCCGCCGTCGGCGATCACCTGGGCGTACTCGCCGGTCTCGAGCATGTGGGTCGAGCGGGCGTGGGCGACGTCCGCGATCGCGGTCGCCTGGGGGACGCCGATCCCGAGCACCCCGCGGGTGGTGCAGGCGGCCCCCGGACCGACCCCGACGAGCACGCCGGCGGCGCCGGTGCGCATCAGGTGCAGCCCCGTGTGGTAGGAGGCGCACCCGCCGACCACCACCGGCACGTCGAGGGTGGGGATGAACTCCTTCAGGTTGAGCGGCTCCGAGACCGTCGAGACGTGCTCCCCGGAGACGACCGTCCCCTGGATCACGAGCACGTCGAGCCCGGCCTCGAGGGCGACCTTGTGGTAGCGGAGCACCCTCTGCGGGGTCAGCGAGGCCGCCACGACGACCTTCTGGGCCTTGATCTCCTCGATGCGCTGTGCGATCAGCTCTTCCTTGACCGGCTCACGGTAGATCTCCTGCATCCTGCGGGTGGCGATCTCCTTCGGCAGCGAGGCGATCTCCTCCAGCTGCTCGTCGGCGTCCTCGTAGCGGGTGAAGATGCCCTCGAGGTTGAGCACCGCCAGGCCGCCTGCGCGGCCGATGATGCCGGCCGTCTCCGGCGAGACGACCCCGTCCATCGCCGAGGCCAGCATCGGCAGCGCGAACTGGTAGGGGCCGAGCTTCCAGGAGATGTCGATGTCGTCCGGGTCGCGGGTCCGCCGCGAGGGCACGATCGCGATGTCGTCGAATCCGTAGGCCCGCCGGCCCTTCTTGCCGCGTCCGATCTCTATTTCCATCGGTTCATCCTATGCTCCGCCGCGGACGTCGGGGAGGTGGTCCGAGGGCTTCCACAGGCGCGCGGGGTGAGGCCGAAAACGCGCGCAGCAGGCCAAAAAGCGGGTCGCGGGGGCCCCGTCTCGGCCGTGTGCGGAAGCTCTGCCAATGGTCCGTCGAGCATAGCAACGGCCCCTGCGCTCCGAGGGCCCTTGGGTATGCTCGAATTCGTTTACCGATGAGCGAGATCTCAAGGCCCAGATACGACCCTCAGGAGCTCGAGCCGCGCCGACAGCATGCGTGGTTGCAGCGCCACGCGGCCGCCACCCCGGCGCTGTCCGACGACGCTCCCCACATCTACATAAAGCCCTCGGCACCGTTCACCTCCGGAAACGTCCACATCGGGCACGTCCGCAGCTACTCGATCGGGGACGCCTACGCCCGCTTCCGCCGCGCCCGCGGCGACGACGTGCTGTTCTCGTTCGGGTTCGACGCCTTCGGCCTGCCCGCCGAGCTGGCGGCGATCACCGGCGGGGAGTCCCCCAGCGAGTGGGTGGGCAGCCGCGCCGTGCACATGAGGGGCCAGCTCGAGCGGCTCGGGTTCTCCTTCGACTGGTCGCGGTCCTTCATGAGCTCCGACCCGCAGATGTACCGCTGGTCGCAATGGCTGTTCCTGGCGCTGCTCGAGGCGGGCCTCATCTACCGCGGCACCGGGACCGTGGACTGGTGCGAGAACTGCCAGACGACGCTCGCCTCGATCCAGGTCGAGCCCGGTGGGACGTGCTGGCGCTGTCACGAGCCGGTGACGCTGATCGGGATGCCTCAGTGGTACCTCGGGATCAGCGCCTACGTACCCGAGAACGACGCCCGCCTGGGAGAGCTCCAGGAGAGCGGCATCTGGGACGAGGTGGCGCTCGCCTCCCAGCAGTACGTGCTGGGGCGGATCGACGGCGTCGAGCTCGAGCTGAGCGACGCCGGTGGAGACTCGCTGGTGCTGTTCACCCCCTATCCGGAGGCCCTCGGCCAGGCCCGCTTCGTGCTGCTCAGCCCGCGTCACCCCGCGGTCGAGAAGTGGGCCGCCGGGGACGACGTCGCCGAGCAGCTCGAGCGGCTGCGCTCCGGTGGCTGGGAGCGCAGCGCCCGCGAGGCGGAGACGATCCCGGTGCTCGACACGGGTCGCACGCTGACCGGTCCCGGGGGGCGAGGGCTGCCGGTGGCGATCTCACCGCTGGTGGACTCCCGCTTCGGCCCCACGGCGGTGCTGGGTGTGCCCTCGGAGGACCACAGCGACGAGGTGCTCGCGCGGCGCCTGGGGATCGAGCTCGACGTCGAGGCCGGCGAGGGCGAGGGCGAGGGCGAGGCCGGGGTCGAGGTCGCCACCACGCCGGCCGTCCGTTACAAGGCCGCCGACTTCACGATCTCCCGGCAGCGGTCGTGGGGAACCCCGATCCCGATCGTCTACTGCGAGCGGTGCGGCACCGTCCCGGTGCCCCGCGAGCAGCTGCCGGTGCTGCTGCCGCTGGACGTGCGCCCGACCGGGACCGGCAACCCGCTGGCGGAGCTCGATGACTTCGTGAACACGACCTGCCCCACCTGCAGCGGGCCGGCCAGGCGGGAGACCGACACCCTGGACTGCCACTTCGACGCGCTGTGGCTGTGGATCCCGGCGTGTGTCCCACCGCAGGAGCGGGACGGCACGCTCGAGCAGATCCTCGCGCTCCCGGACCTGCGCCACTGGCTCCCCTCCGAGCGCCTGGTGGCGGGCTCCGACAGCGGCAACTTCGTGTTCGACCAGCGGATAGTGACCAAGGCGCTGCGGGACATCGGCCCGCTGGCCTTCCTCGCCGACGGGGAGCCGTTCGCGGGCTGCCTGTTCCACGAGATGGTGATCCGGGATGGGCGCAAGATGAGCAAGCACCTCGGCAACGTCGTCGACCCCGACGAGCTGGTCGAGCGCTACGGAGCCGACACCGTGCGCCTGGCGGTGCTGTACGCAGCCCGTCCCCAGCGGTCGTTGAACTGGAGCGACTCCGCGGTGCTGCGCTGCCACCGCTTCCTCAACGGCGTATGGGACTACGCGCACGCGAGGCTGGCCGAGGCCGAGACCGCGACGGCAGCGACGGGGGCGCACGACGGCGACGGAGGCGACGGGGGCGAGGAGGAGCGGGACAAGACCGAGCACCTGCGGGTCAAACTGGGCGAGTGGTGCGAGAACGGGGTCAAGCGCGTGACCGCCGACATGGAGCAGCTCGAGATGCACACCGCGGTCCGCGACGTGATGCGCATGTTCGACCGCATCAAGGACTTCGAGAAGCGGGTGCGGTCGCGTCAGCCGGAGCTCTCGAAGGCGAACTCGGACGCCCTGCTGGGTGCCCTGCGGACCTTCGCCCAGGTGCTCGGGCCGATGTGTCCCCACATCGGCGAGCAGCTGTGGGTGGACCTCGGCGGTCACGAGAGCGGCACACAAACGCCGTGGCCCGTCGTATCGTTTCAGGTACCGGCATGAGCACGCACACCGCACAGGCCCCCCAGGGCTCGAGGCAGCGGACCCGCTCGTGCGCGACGGGCCTGTGTTGCCATCGCTGTGACCACAGCTACGCGCTCGAGGACACGATCTTCGCCTGCCCGGACTGCGGCAAGGGGCTGGACGTGGTCTACGACTACGAGCTGGCGGCGAGCCACTTCCGCGACTTCCCCTCCTCCGAGAGGCCCCGCAACATCTGGCACTTCGAGGAGCTGCTGCCGATCGTGGACGCCGGGGCGCAGGCGCGGGTGGGGCAGCACGCCGGTTACACGCCCCTGATCCGGGCCGACCGGCTCGGTGCCGAGCTGGGGATCGACAACCTCTACCTGAAGGACGACTCCTCCAACCGGCCCTCGTTCTCCTACAAGGATCGCGTGGTGTCGATGTCGGTCGCCCGGCTGCTCGAGCGGGGCAAGGGCGAGATCGGGTGCGTGTCCACCGGCAACGTGGGCACGGCCGTCGCCTCGCTGGCCGCGAAGGCGGGCGTGGACTCCTACGTCTTCTACCCCAACCGCCTCGAGGACACCAAGGCCCGTGTGTGCATGGCGCTGGGGGCCAAGGTGGTCCAGGTGGAGGGGAACTACGACGAAGCCAACCGCCGCTGCCGGGAAGTGGCTGAAGCCACCGGGATGGACTTCGCCAACATCACGCTGCGGCCGTTCTACGCCGAGGGCGCCAAGACGGCCGCCTTCGAGATCGTCGAGCAGCTCGACTGGCGCGCGCCCGACCACATCGTCGTGGCGGCCGCCGG
>DATJOU010000062.1:0-4601 GCA_035506775.1 Solirubrobacteraceae bacterium
CGGGCCGCCGCCGCGGGGCGCACCGTGAAGGTCGCCGGCAGCGGCCACTCCTTCACCGAGTGCGCGCTCACCGACGGGGTGATGATCCACCTCGAGGGGCTCGACCGGATCCTCGACAGCGACGGCGAGCAGGTCAAGGTGCAGGCGGGGATCGTGCTCCGCGACCTCAGCCGTGCGCTGGAGGAGAGGGGCCGCGCGCAGGAGAACCTCGGCGACATCGACAAGCAGACGCTGGCCGGGGCGATCTCGACGGCCACCCACGGGACCGGTCTCAAGCTCCCCAACATCTCCGCCCAGGTCGTGGCGATCGAGCTCGTCACCGGGTCCGGGGAGGTGCTCGAGCTGACCGCCGACGCCGATTCCGAGGGGCTGCTCGCCGCACGCGTGTCGCTGGGGTCACTGGGGGTGATAAGCGCGGTGACGCTGCGGACGGTGCCCGCCTTCAACCTCCACCGCGTGGACCGCGTGCGCGACCTCGAGGACGTGCTCGGGAGCCTCGAGCGGGACGTCCGCGAGAACGACCACTACGAGTTCTTCGTGTTCCCCTATGCCGACAACGCCTGCACGATCAGCCGCAACCGAACCGACGCCCCGGGGCGCCCGCGAGGGCGGCTCAGCCAGGCGGTCTCGGAGGTGGTCCTCGGCTACTGGCTGGCCGAAGGCCTGTTCCGCCTCACGCGCCGCTTCCACGGCCTGATCCCGGTCTTCAACCGCCGCGCCGCCCCGCTGGTCTCCGAGGGCGACTACGTGGAGCGCAGCTACCGGGTGTTCTCCAGCGAGCGCCGTTTCCGCTTCACCGAGATGGAGTACGCGCTGCCGATCGAGCACGGCCCGGAGGCGCTGCGGAGGGTGCTGGAGTGGGTCGCCCGCGAACGCTACCCGGTGGCCTTTCCCGTCGAGTGCCGGATGGTGGCCGCCGACGACGCGCTGCTGAGTCCCTCCTACCAGCGCGAGACCTTCTACATGGCCGTCCACCAGTACCAGGGCATGGAGTGGCGCCCGTACTTCGAGGCGGTCGAGGCGATCGCCGGCGAGTACGGCGGCAGACCCCACTGGGGCAAGCGCCACATGCTCTCCAGCGCGACCCTCGCCGAACGCTACCCCCGCTTCGGCGACTTCCTCGCCGTCCGCGACCGGCTCGACCCGGGACGCGTGTTCGCCAACGGCTACACCGAGCGCTGCCTCGGCGCCTAGCCTAACCCGCGGGCGGCAGCTCGATCTCCGACAGCGAGCCCGGCGGCCGCCCTGCGAGCCAGCGTCCGTAGCGGCCCGCCAGCGGTGCCGCCGAGAGCCCGTGGGCGATCGTGGAGGCGGCCACCGTCAGATAGGCGACCCGCGCGATCGTCTCTCCCGGCGGGAGGTGGGCCTCGAGCACCACGATCACGGCGAACACGATCGACGCCAGTCCCCGCGGGCCGAACCAGCCGACGAAGGCCACGGTCGGGGGCCGTGCCCCTGAGCCCAGCAGCGACACGGCCACCGGCACCATCCTCACGACCGTCAGGCTGGCGAGCGCGTAGAGGGCCATCTGCCAGCTGATGTGGCTCAGCTCGGGCGCCAGCAGCACAGCCCCGAAGACCACGAAGGTGGCACCGCCGAGGATGTCGCCGAGCTCCTCGTTCAGGCGCCCGATCTCACGTTCGTTGCCGAGCACCCGCCCGAAGCAGACCCCGGCCACGAACGAGGCGATGAACCCGGAGCCCCCGAGGCCGGTGGCGGTGCCGTACGCGAGGGCGGTGGCGGCCACCGGAGCCACCTGGCGCCAGGGGCCGGCCACCAGCGCCCGGCGCGAGCCGTAGAGGACCATCGCTCCGGCCAGCAGGCCGGCGGCCACCCCCGCGAGCAGGCCGAACCCGATCTCTTCCGCCGCCACGGCGAAGGCGTGCCCGGCTCCCTCCAGCGAGGACTCGACGTCGGCGGCGGCGATCGCCACGAACAGCAGCGGCACGCACAGCCCGTCGTTGAGGCCGCTCTCGACGTTGAGCCCCTCCCGGATCTCCTCCGGCAGCCGCTCGTCCACGACCACCGCCTGCCCGAGCGCCGCGTCTGTGGGCGCGAGCAGCACGGCGAGCACAGCCGCCTCGGCGAACGTGAGGGCACCGAACAGCGCCTTCGCGACCAGCGCCCCGGCCACGATCGTCAACGGCAGGCCCACCAGCAGCAACCGCAGCGGGAGCGAGTACTCACGCCGCAGCTCGCGGATGCTGATGCGCGACGCGTCGGCGAACAGGACCACCGAGAGGGTGGCCTCGGCCAGCGTCCGGACCGTGTCCCCGCCCGGGCGTACCTCGAGCGCCCCGATCACCTTCGGCCCGACCAGCACGCCCACCGCCAGGAACACCATCTGAGGCGTCACCGGCGTGTTCGACAGCCGCCGCGAGATGGCCACGACCAACAGCAGCGCGAGCGCGACGAATGCCAGTCCCCAGCTCACGGCGGCGAGGAGGAGCTCACGCCGTGGCGCGCCCTCAGCGGAGCCCGCGAAAACGACGGAAGTCGGGCGGGCGCTTCTCGTCGAAGGCGGCGATCCCCTCCCGCGCCTCCTCCGAGGTGACGAACTGTTCGAGGCCGCTGAAGGCCAGCGCCGCCTGGCCGGCGAGGTGCTCACTGTCGGCGTTGAAGGACTGCTTCAGGAACCGCAGCGCCGTCGGAGAGAGGGCGAGGATCTGATCGGCGTAGCGGCGCACCTCATCGGCCAGCCCGGCCATCGGCACGACGCTGTTGACCAACCCCCAGCGCTCGGCCTCCTCGGCGGAGTACTGGCGGCACAGGAACCAGATCTCGCGGGCCCGCTTCTCGCCGACCACCCGGGCCAGGTAACCGGTGCCGAAGCCGGCGTCGAATGAGCCGACCCGCGGACCCGCCTGGCCGAAGCGGGCATGGTCGGCCGCCACGGACAGGTCACAGATCACGTGCAGCACGTGCCCGCCCCCGATCGCGAGTCCGTTGACGGCGGCGATCACGGGCTTGGGGACCTCGCGGATCACGCGGTGGAGCTCCTCGATTTCGAACAGCCCGCTGCGGGAGGGGCCATAGTCGCCGCTGCTGCGTCGCTGCTGCTGGTCGCCTCCCACGCAGAAGGCGCGCTCACCGGCGCCCGTGAGGGCCAAGACCCCCACCTCGGGGGCCGCCCAGGCGCGCTTGAAGCACTCGATCAGCTCCTCGACCGTGTGGGCGGTGAAGGCGTTCAGGCGCTCCGGGCGATCGATCGTGATCCAGGCGAGCCCGTCCTGCTGCTCGTAGCGGACGTCGGTGAGCGGCTGCTCGGTCACTGGGCCGTGCTCCCGTTCATGCCATCGTCAGCCCCCCGCTCACCGACAGGGTCTGGCCGGTGATGTAGCCGGCGTCCTCACCGGCGAAGAACGCTATCGCCGCCGCCACGTCCTCGGGGCGTCCGAGCCGGCGCATCGGCACCGCCCGGGTGAGCGAGGCCACCAGCCGCTCGGCGTCGGGAGTGCCCGCCGCCATCTCGCTGAGCATCCCCGTCTCGGTGGGACCGGGGCACACGACGTTGGCGGTCACGCCGGCGGTGGCCGCTTCGCGGGCGACGGTCTTCGTGAAGGCGACCACCCCCGCCTTGGCCCCCGCGTACACCGCCTCCTGGGAGGAGCCCACCCGGGCGGCGTCGGAGGCGACGTTCACGATCCTCCCCCACCCCCGCTCGGTCATCCCGCCCAGCACCGCCCGCGTGGTCCGCAGCACGCCTTCGAGGTTGATCGAGATCACCGTGCGCCAGAACTCCTCCCCGGTGTCGAGGAAGGGGCGGAACTCGTCCCAGCCGGCACAGTTGACGAGCACGTCCACCGGCCCGAGCTCGGACTCGACCCGGTCGGCGGCGGCCTGCACGGAGGAGGCGTCGGTGACGTCCAGCGTGACCGCCAGCGAGCGCCCTCCGAGCGCGGCTATCTCGCTCGCGACGCGGGCCGCACCGTCCTCGCGGATGTCCCCCACGGCCACGTCCCGGTGCGAGCGCGCGAGCGCGAGCGCGGCAGCCGCCCCGATGCCGCGGGCCCCGCCGCTGACCAGCGCAACTCGCTCACCCACGGGGCGGGTTTATACCGCCAGCGGGCGCAGCTCCTCCTCCGGGGCCATCGCCCGCCGGGCGAGCAGGCCGTCGTCGTCGAGGTAGTAGGCCCCCATCCGCAGCAGCGGCGGCGAGTAAACGTGCAGCGTGACCGCGGGGTCGGTTCCGCTGTGGAGCACGCGGTGGATGTCCGATGAGCTGAACGCGAACGCCTCCCCGGCGGCGAACTCGCGCTCGCGGGGAGATCCGCCGAGCGACAGCCGCTCCTCGCGGACGCGCCCGCCCACCACCGCCACGGCTCCGGCGGAGCGGTCGTGGTCGTGGAAGCCCGTGTCGTTGTCGTGGCTCCAACAGATCAGCCAGGCGGTGAGGTGCTTGTCGGAGATCAGCTCCTCGTAGTGACGCTCGGAGTCGTGGTGGCTGACGAGGTCGATCCACAGTTCCGGCCTGTCGGCGAGCTCACGGGCGAACTCCTGCAGCTCGTGCGGCGAGAGGTCGCGGCCCCGCGGCCGCGGGATCAGCTGGAACCCGTCGGCGCCGGTCATGGGGCCGGCACCAGCCCTCCGCGCGCTTGTGA
>DATJOU010000063.1:0-9286 GCA_035506775.1 Solirubrobacteraceae bacterium
CACCCCCGGGGTGGGAGAGCTGATCCGGATGGGGGCGTGGCTGGGTCGTAAGACGCGCCCGGAGCTCACGCTCGGTGTATGCGGCGAGCACGGAGGAGATCCGGACTCGATCGAGTTCCTGGACGCCTCGGGAATCGACTACGTCTCGTGCTCTCCCTACCGAGTTCCGATCGCCCGTGTCGCCGCCGCCCAGTCCGCGATCCGCGCCCGGCTGCGCGAACGCGGCGACGGCCCACGGGACTGACCGGCGGTGGCGAGCGCGCCCGGCGACACGTCGCCGGAGGTGGTGGTCACGGTCGCCTCCTCGCCCCGGATGCGGGCGGCGATCGCGGACGCGATCGGGGACGCGGCTCGGGTGGTGTACCTCGCCGACCTCGAGCCGGGCAAGCGCGGGGCCGCCCTGAGCTCGGCTCGGGCGCTGCTGTCCTCCGGCTCGCTGGACGAGCTCGACGGAGACGACGAGCTCGGGCTGATCGCCGGCGTCGGGCTGCTGCAACTGCTGTCCGCGGGCGCCAACAGCGTGCCCTTCGGGCGCATCGCCCCCGAGGTCGTCGTGGCCTCCAACGCCGGTGCCTACGCCGGGCCGATGGCCGAGCACGTGCTCGCCCTGACGCTGGCGCTGGCGAAGCGCCTGCCGCAGAACCACGCGGCGCTGGCCCGGGGCGAGTTCGACCAGAGCAGGCCCAACCTCGAACTGCGGGGCTCGGTGGTGGGGATCCTCGGCTACGGGGGCATCGGGAGGGCGAGCGCCGAGCTGTTCAGGGCCTTCGGCGCCCGCATCCACGCGATCGGGCGCTCTCGGGGCGACCCGCCCGAGGGGGTCGAATGGTTCGGGACGCTCGAGGATCTAGACGAGCTGCTCGGGGCCGCCGACGTGGTGCTCATCGCGCTGCCCCTGACCCGCTCCACGCGGGGGTTGATCGGCCGCCGTGAGCTGTCGCTGATGAAGCCCCGCGCGATCCTCGTCAACCCGGCCCGCGCGGCGATCCTCGACGAAGGCGCCCTCTACGAGCACATGCGCGAGCACCCCGAGTTCTCCGCCGGCATCGACGCCTGGTGGCACGAGCCACGCGACCACAGCTCGTTCTCGACCGAGCGGCCGCTGTTCGAGCTTCCCAACCTGCTCGGCTCGCCCCACAACTCGGCCATCACGCGCGGATCGCTGTCCGCGGCGGCCGGCCGGGCGGCGGAGAACGTGTCCCGCTTCCTCGCCGGAGACCCGCCGCGACACGTGGTGGACCGCTCCGAATACCTCGATCCGGCCTGACCGCCGCACGCCGCGCCGGCCGCCGGCGGGCGCCCACCTCGTCACAGGATCGGCGCTGGGGGCAATCTTGGGTTGATGGCCGATACCGAGAGCTTCATCGCCTTCTACCGAGAGGAGGCCGAGTTCGTACTCATGTTTCTGACCCGAAGGACATTCGACGCCGAGACCGCGGTCGAACTGACCGCCGAGACGTTCGCCCAGGCATGGCGCGGATGGCGCAAGGTGCGGACCGACAGCCGTGAGGAGATGCGCGCCTGGCTGCTGACGATCGCCCGCCGCCAGCTCGCCCACTTCCTGCGCAAGGGCCGCTCCCAGCGCACGGCCGTGACGCGCCTGGGGATGAGCATGCCGCTCGCGCATGAAGACGACCTCGTGGCGATCGAGCGCGCGGCCGGTCTCGACGGCGCGCGGGCGCTGCTCGGCGACGCACTCGAGGGCCTCAACAGCGACCAGCGCGACGCGGTCAAGATGAGGGTGGTCGAGGACCTTCCCTACGACGAGGTGGCCCGCCGGCTCGGGGTCTCCGAGCCGACCGCCAGGGCGCGCGTGTCGAGAGGGCTGCGAGCGCTCCAGGGGGCGCTGGCGGCGACAGCCGTGGGGGAGTGGAGCGTCTGATGAGTCACAGATTCCGCGTTCTCGACGACCTCGAGCTCGAGCTGCGGCGGGCGGTCGAGCAGCCGCCCTCAGGCGCCCGCCTGACGAGGAGGCGTTCGAGCCGCCTGCTGCTCGTGACCGCCGCCGTGGTGCTGCTGCTGGGGACCGCCGCGGTGGCGCTCGCGGCCTCCGGGGTGATCCTCACCGGGGCCGCCGTGCCCGCCTCACGCCTCGCGAGCCCCTCCGCCGGCGCCGGGCTGCCGCAGCCGGGCAAGTGGAGGCTGTTGCCGCTGCGGGTGCCCGACCCTGCGGGTGGTCCCCCGTGGGGGATGCGCCTCGTGCAGACGACCCGCGGGCTCGTATGCGTGCAGCTGGGGCGAGTCCAGGAAGGAGTCCTCGGGGAGCTCGGGATCGACGGCGCCTTCAGCAACGACCTCCGCTTCCACCCGGTTGGTCCCGGCGTCCTGCCGACGTACACCGGCGGTGCCGCCGACGGGGGAACGCTCAGCGAACGCGGCAGCTGCGTGATCGCCTACGGCGACGTGATCGCAGGTGGCCAGGCATGGGGGAGCGCCGTCGCAGCCGAAGTGTCCGGCGCGGACGAGAACGCCGCCTTCGCCGAAGTCGCCGCCCCGGGAGTGGGCCCGTCGGCCACCAAGCCGGTCCACGAGCCCGCGGCCCACCGGCGGCGGCTCGTCTACGGGATCCTCGGTCCCCACGCGGTGAGCGTCACCTACCGGTCCGAAGGGTCGCTGCACACCGTCCACGTGGTGCCGGGCAGCGGGGCGTTCCTGATCGTGCTCCCGGACAGCTCCGGCAGCGAGAGCGAAGGCCATGGAGCGGCACCCGGAACCGATACTCCCGGAGAAGGCCCCGGGACCGTCGGACCGCTCGTCAAGATCACCTACGACTACCACGGCCACACGTGCGAAAACGGCTCCGACGCGGAAACCGGCGGTCGCGCCCACGTCGCCCACCCGTGCCCGCCGGCGAACCCGTACCCGCCGGCCCTGCGCGTCACCCCGCCGGGGAGCTTCAACCGCGTTCCCCACGCCACCCTCGACGTCGTCCGCGGGCGCGTCACGGGAGCCGAGCTGACCTTCCGGGCGCCCTTCGCGGTCACGAGCGCGGCGGAGGAGTACACGCTCGAGGCTCAACCGTGCGGGCCCCGTGCGGAAGGCCTCACGAGCGCGGTTCTCGACCGCGACGTGGCAGCCGGCGAAACCGTGCACCTGTACCTCCAATATCCGTTCGCCGACGCCTGCACGCGCCGGGGCCTGACCGTCAACGTCTACTACCAGGCGGCGGGTCCCGAAGCCAAGCGCTCCTATGGCCGCGCCCCGGGAGAACTGCTGATCGGCAGTGCGAAGATCCAGCTCCCGAGGGGCGACCGCGCGGCCGCACCCCCGCGCAGGCGACGCTAGAAGTCCTCGGACGGGCCGAGGGGGCGGACGAACCCGGAGGGCATCGTGCCGATCTCCATGCGGGCCGTCCCGGTCGTGACCGCGGGGTCGCGGGCCGCGAAGGCGCGCAGGGCGTCCTCGTCGTCGGTTTCCAGCACGCCCAACCCCCAAGAGCCCTGATCCTCGAGCACCGGGCCGAACACCACCATCTGCCCCGACTCCAGGTACGGCCGCCAGTGGGCACCGTGCCTGCCCATGATCTCCCGCTCCTCGTCGGTCATGTCCTCGGCGAACGTCGCCCGCGGCGCCTGCAGCCTGATCACGAAAGTTCCCACGATCGGGAGTGTGCCACGGACGCCCGCGAATATATTGCGTCGATGCCCGACCCACGGCTGCTCGGGAAGGTGGCGCTCGTGACCGGAGCCGCGGGCGGGATCGGCACGGCGACCGCCGAGCGCTTCGCCCACGAGGGTGCCTCGGTGATGGTCACCGACGCCGACGGGGAGCGCGCGGAGGAGCTCGCACGGCGGCTGGGTGAGGGCGCCTCCGGGCGCGCCCAGGACGTGACCAGCGAGGACGCCTGGAGCCAGACGGTCGCGTGGGTGCTCGAGCACCACGGCCACATCGACGTGCTCGTCAACAACGCCGGGGTGTTCCTGGCCGAGCCGCTCGCCACGACCTCGCTGGCGAAATTCAACAAGGTGCTCGACGTCAACGTCGTGGGGGTCTTCCTGGGGATGCGCGAGGTGGCCGCGCACATGAGCGCCCGGGGTAGCGGGTCGATCATCAACGTGTCCTCGCTGGCGGGCCTCACCGGAGGGCCGCTGCTGACGGCGTATGCGGCCAGCAAGTGGGCCGTCCGGGGGATGACGAAGGTGGCGGCCCGAGAGCTCGCCCGGGCCGGCGTGCGCGTGAACTCCGTCCACCCGGGCCAGATCGACACCGACATGAACACACGCCAACGCGAAGCCACACCGGAGCTGATCGAGCGGCTGATCCGCACGATCCCGCTGGGGCGCATCGGCACGCCGGAGGAGGTCGCCCACGCGCTGGTGTACCTCGCCTCCGACGAGAGCGTCTACACGACCGGCTCCGAGCTGGTCGTGGACGGCGGCAGCAACGCCTGAGCGGACCCTCCGCCGTCCGCGCTACGAGCCTGAGCACACCGCCGACCAGTCGGCAGGTCCGGGTTTCTGCGACGCCATCTGCTAATAGTTAAGTGGATGCTTCAGTATTCGTCAGCGGCCGTCGAACCAGAGCCCCCGGTGGACGTGGTCTTCCACGCCCTTTCCGACGCCAACCGGCGCGCGATGATCGACCGCCTGCTCGACGGGCCGGCTTCGGTCAGCGAGCTCGCGAGGCCGCTGTCGATATCGCTACCGGCCGTGGTGCAGCACCTGCATGTGCTCGAAGGCTCGGGCGTGGTGCGGTCCCACAAGGAGGGTCGCGTGCGCACGTGCGAGATCGAGCCGCTGGCGTTGAGCACCGCGGAGCGCTGGATCAGCGAGCGGCGGGCGATGTGGGAGGAGCGCCTGGACCGGCTCGGGGAGTTCCTCGACGAGCAGGGCGATGAACGGCAATCAAAGAACAGGAGACCGAGATGAGCAAGCGATCCTCAGAGCACGCGACCTTCGTGATCGAGCGCACCTACGACGCCTCGCCTGCACGTGTGTTCGCCGCCTGGGCCGACCTCGACGCCAAGAGACGGTGGTTCGGGCCGCCCCAGGGGGGCGTCGAGCACGACCTCGACTTCCGGGTCGGGGGCCGTGAGCACTTCGTTGTCGATGCGGGCGAGGCCGTCTACAGTTTCGACGCGCTCTACGAAGACATCGTCCCCGACGAGCGCATCGTCTACACGTACAACATGCACGTCGGCGACGCGATGATGAGCGTGTCGGTCTCGGCGGTGGAGTTCGTGGCCTCGGATGCAGGCACCCAGCTGCGCTACACCGAGCTGGGCGTGTACCTGGACGGCACCGACACACCTCAGGCGCGCGAGCACGGCACCGGCGAGCTGCTCGACAAACTCGGAGCGGCGCTGGGGCAGGGGGCCACCGTATGAGCGGATCCGATCCCGGCGGGGCGGGCACGCGGGCGGCAGCGGCAGCGGCGGCGGCGCCGGCGGCACCGCTGCGCGAGCGTCGCCTGGCGCTGTACGTGCTGTGCATCGGGATGCTGATGATCGTCCTCGACGTGACGATCGTGAACGTCGCGCTGCCGGCGATCCAGGAAGACCTCCACTTCTCCAACTCGAGCCTGGCGTGGGTCGTGAACGCGTACCTGATCGCCTTCGGAGGCCTGCTGCTGCTGGCCGGCCGGGTGGGAGATCTGGTCGGGCGCCGGCGCGTGTTCCTCGCCGGTGTGGCCCTGTTCACCTGTGCCTCGCTGCTGTGTGGGCTGGCGCAGAGCTCGACATGGCTGGTGACGGCCCGGTTCGTGCAGGGGGTCGGCGGGGCCATGACCTCGGCGGTGATCCTGGGGATGATCGTGACGATGTTCCCCGAGCCGCGGGAGCAGGCCAAGGCGATCGGCGTGTTCGCGTTCGTGGCCTCGGCGGGGGGGTCCGTCGGGTTGGTCGCCGGGGGCGTGCTGACCCAGTCGATCAACTGGCACTGGATCTTCTTCGTCAACCTGCCGATCGGGGTGGCGACGATGCTCGCGGCGCGACGTCTCGTGCCCGACCCACCCGGGATCGGGTTGCGGGAGGGAGCGGACGTCCCCGGTGCCCTGCTGATCACCTCCGCCCTGATGCTCGGCGTGTACACGATCGTGGATCCGGCGGCCAAAGACGGCTGGGGGGCGGGAACCACGCTGCTGCTCGGGGCGTGCTCGCTCGGGCTGCTGGCCGCCTTCTTCGTGCGGGAGGCGCGGGCACGGAGTCCGCTGATGCCGTTGCGGATCTTCCGCTCGCGCCCGATCGTGGCCGCCAACGCCATCCAGATCCTGTCGGTGGCGGGGATGTTCGGGATGTTCTTCCTCGGAGCGCTGTACCTGCGCCGGGTGCTCGGCTACGACGCGTTGCACATCGGACTCGCCTTCCTGCCCGCGACGATCGGCATGGGGACGCTCTCGATCGGCTATTCCGACCGGATCTTCATGGCGCTCGGCCCACGCCGGACGCTGCTGACGGGGCTGACGCTGATCCTCGCGGGGCTGGCAGTGTTCGCGGTTGCGCCGGTCCACGCGAGCTACCTGACGCGGGTCGCGCCCTCGCTGCTGCTGCTGGGGCTCGGAGCCGGGACGGCCTTCCCGGCACTGATGAACGTCGCGATGACCGGTGCCACCCAGCAGGACGCCGGCCTCGCGTCCGGCCTGGTCAACACCACGGCCCAGGTCGGCGGGGCCCTCGGCCTCGCGGTGCTCGCCACGCTGGCGGCCTCGCATTCGAAGGCACTGAAAGCGAGTGGGCATTCGACGGCGTCGGCGTTGACGTCCGGCTACCACCTCGCCTTCTGGGTGGCGGCGGCGCTCGTCGGGTGCGCGCTGGTGGTGGTGCTCACCGCCATCGGCGCAGGCCGGCCCGCCCAGGCTCACGACGAGCAGCCGCAGGCGGAGGGCGCGGTCACGGTGGAGTTGCACGAGCGGGACGCGGCGGCCGAGGGCCGGGCCGCCGCGTGAGACCCCGCTAGATGGTTGATTCCACGACGGACCGCCGCCGCTGGCACGTCTGGCCTTCGCCTGCCGGTGTCCTCGGCCTTGCCTTTGCGCCCAGCAAAGGCGGCGGCCTGCGTCCTTGGCAGGCTCGGCCATCCGCACCACCGGAAACACGGCACCCCGTCGTGGAATCAACCATCTAGGCGACTTCGAGGCGTTCGCGGCGCTGCTCGGCCCGCTCGGACTCGGCCAGCGCGCGGAAGAACAGCACCACCAGCGCGATCCCCATCACCAGCGACTGCTCGACGGCCATGATCAGCCCGGCGACCGCCTGGTCGGTGCTCGCCGAGATCCCCCACACGCGGGGCTGGTGGGCGTAGTACGGGTACAGCGTGGTGGGGGCGAACGCGAGGCCCATCCCGAGCGCCCCGACGAAAAGCTTGGTGGAGCCCATGTAGGCGATCGGACCCAGCCCGCCGAGGCGCATCCGCGCCCGGATCGGGGACAGCAGGTGCCACCAGTACAGCGACCCCGCGACCAGGAAGCTGATGTGCTCGAGCGCGTGGATGCCTTCGTGGCGGGCGGCGTCGTCGTAGGCCGCCGGTATGTGCCAGGCCCAGATCACTCCGATGTAAAGGATCACGGCGAACACCGGATGCGCGAGCGGGCCGGCACGGCGCTCGACCGTCGCCACCGACCGCGTCAGCGGCCGCAGGATGACCTTCGTGAGCGCCACGATCGCGAGGATCGGGACGAGGTCCAGCAGCAGTATGTGCTGGACCATGTGCATGAAGAACAGCTGCTCGGCGAGCGAGTCCAGCGGCGAGATCAGCGCCGCCAGCAGCATCACCAGCGCGCCGATGGCGCACACCAGCCGCCACACGGGGGCCTCGACGGCGCGCCGGGGGCCGGCCGCGCGGCGGACCTTCAGCCAGCGCCACACGTAGAGCCCCATCACCGCCGCGCTCACGGCGAGGATCCAGGGGGTGGGGGCCCAGGACAGGTTGGGCTTCATGCTCGCAGCGATTCTCGCACGCTCCCGGAGCCCGTCCAGTGACGTCCAGGTGGCGCATTTACATTCGCCGAAGGCGGGCGTAGCATCGTGGCGAAGACAAGATCTTCCGATCGAAGGGAGTCAAGGTGCAGATCGAGATCAAGGGCCGAAACGTCCCCGTCACCGACGAGCTGCGGTCCCACACCGAGCGCCGATTGGGCAAGGTCGCCCGCCAGGTCTCAGAGCTCGCGAGGCTCGAGGTCGAGATCTTCAAGGAGCCCAATCCCCGCGTCGCCGACTGCCACGTGGCCGAGGGGACGCTGTACCTGAAGGGCGTCACCCTCCGCGCCCGCGACGCCTCTCCCGAGATGCTCCACTCGCTCAACCTGATGGTGGACGAGCTCGCCCGCCAGGTGAAGCGCCACCGCGACAAACTCCGCCACCGCCGCGAGGCCCACGCCGCCGCCGTGCGGGCCGGCCGCGCGGCCGCCCAGGAAGGCCCGCTGCCCTCGACCTAGCGCCTCGCCCGCGGCCGCCGCACCCCTGAGCGCCGGAGGCGGCGCGCTCGCGCGGCCCCGGCCCGGGCGGGCCGGCAGGCCTGCGATCGGCCACCCCGGCGGGAGCTATCCTTGGCCCATGCCATCCCTGCTCGACCGCGCGCTGAACGTCGGCGAGGCCAAGAAGTTCAAGATCTACCAGAAGCGTGTGGCGCTGATCAACGCGTTCGAGGCCGAGCTCGAACACGACAGCGACGCCGAGCTGCGCGAGCGCATGGACGAGCTGCGCGACCGCGCGGCCGCCGGCGAGGACCTCGACTCGCTGCTCCCCGAGTGCTTCGCGGTCGTCCGTGAGACCGGCAAGCGGACGATGGCGATGCGCCACTTCGACGTCCAGATGATCGGCGCGATGGCCCTCCACGACGGCCAGATCTCCGAGATGAAGACCGGCGAGGGCAAGACCCTGACGGCCACCCTCGCGGTGGTGCTGAACTCGCTCGCGGCCCATCCCCCGGACCCCGAGAACCCCGATGCCGAGGTGCAGCGCAAGGGCGTCCACGTGGTGACCGTCAACGACTACCTGGCCCGCCGCGACGCGGAATGGATGAGCCCGATCTACGACGCCCTCGGCGTCACCGTCGGCGTGCTCTACAACATGCAGCCCTACGACGAGAAGCAGCAGGCCTACGCCTGCGACGTGGTCTACGGCACCAACTCCGAGTTCGGTTTCGACTACCTCCGCGACAACATGGCCAAGGACCTGTCCGAGAAGGTCCAGCGCGGCCACGCGTTCGCGATCGTGGACGAGGTCGACAACATCCTCATCGACGAGGCCCGTACGCCGCTGATCATCTCCGGGGCCCCCGAACAGGCCGCCGACCTGTACGTCAAGTTCGCCCGCCTGGCCCCCCAGATGAAACTCGGGGAGACCCCCGAA
>DATJOU010000064.1:0-2572 GCA_035506775.1 Solirubrobacteraceae bacterium
GAGCCGACCGGCAACCTGGACAGCACCACCGGGACCGAGATCCTGCGGCTGCTGCACGTGCTGAACGACCAGGGGACGACCGTGGTCGTGATCACCCACGACCTCGAGATCGCCGCCACGCTGCCACGACGGATGGAGATCCGCGACGGTCGCATGGCCCACGACGAGCTCCGCGCCGTAGAGCCCCGGGGGGCGCCGTGAGCGCCCACGGGGCGAGCGACCCACAACGGTTCCGGGCCGGGTCGCACGCGGCGGGCGCGGGCACAGGCCGTGGCCGGGGAACAGGGCCGAGAGAGCGGGCGACCGGGACGATCCCCCGCAGCCGCCTGCTTGGTGCCGACGTGGTGCGGGTGGCGAGCGTGGGGCTGCGCACCCGCCGGCTGCGGGCAGCGCTGTCGGCCTTGGGCGTGGCGATCGGGATCGCCGCGATGGTGGCGGTGCTCGGGATCTCCGAATCGAGCAAGGCGGGGCTCGTCGCCGAGCTCAACGAACTCGGGACAAACCTGTTGACCGTGGCTCCCGGCCAGACCTTCCTCGGCGCCAACGCCCAGCTCCCGGAAGCCGCGGTCCGCTCGGTGCGCAACCTCCCGAGCGTCCTCTCCGCCGCAGCCGTGACCGGCATCACAACCGCGACCGTGCGTCGCAACACGTTCATCGAAGCCGCCGAAACCGGAGGCATCGCCGTCGACGCCGCGAACCCCCAGCTGCTCGCCACACTCGGGGGGAAACTGGAACAGGGACGGTTCCTCGAAGGTGCCAACGAACGCTACCCCCTGGTGGTGCTCGGGGCCGTCGCCGCCCGGCGGCTGGGGGTGGACCAGCTGACCGTCGCCGGGCGACCGGTGCAGGTGTACCTCGGTGGCACCTGGTTCACCGTCGCGGGCATCATCGGGCCGTTGCCGCTCGCCCCTGAAATCGAACGGGCGGCGCTGATCGGCTATCCGATCGCCCGCACCCTGTTCGGGACCACCCGTCACGCCAGCATGCTGTTCGTGCGGGCCAGCCCCGAACGGGTCCGTGAAGCCTCCTCGCTGCTGGGCGCCACCGCCGACCCGCAGAACCCCGAACAGACCCAGGTCAGCCGTCCCTCGGACGCCCTGCAGGCGCGGGCCGACGCGCAGAGCACACTGACCTCCGTGTTCCTCGCCCTCGGCGCCGTCGCCCTGCTGGTCGGGGGTGTGGGGATCGCCAACGTGATGGTGATCTCCGTGCTCGAGCGCCGCCCCGAGATCGGACTGCGTCGCGCGCTCGGCGCTCGGGCCGTCCACATCGCCGTGCAATTCCTGGGCGAGTCGGTGCTGCTGTCGTTCCTCGGCGGTGTCTGCGGGATCGCGCTCGGCGCCGCCGCCACCGCCGCCTACGCCTCCAGCCAGGGCTGGATCGTCGTCGTCCCTGTGCTCGCGGTCGCGGGCGGGGTCGCGATCGCTCTGGCCCTCGGTGTGCTGGCAGGCCTCTACCCGGCGATCCGCGCCGCCCGCCTGGCACCCGCGGCGGCATTGCGCAGCGTGTAAATCCGGCAACACGCGACACGCCTGTTCGGTTATGCTCGCCGTCGAGTTCGGATTGCTGGATCCGATCGCGACTAGAGGGGGTCGAGATGAGGCGGCGCAGGTTGGCGAAGCTCTGCGTGGTGGTGGCGCTGTTGGTGACAACGGCACCGCTCGCGCTGCCGGGAACGGCGGGGGCGAACACCGTCCTGTCCTGGGGCGAAGGCAACGCCGGCCAGCTCGGGATCGGCGCCTACGAACTCACGCGCGTGCCCGTAGGCGTGTGTGCGATCGGCACCAGCGGTACCTGCCTGCACGGCCCGTTCCTCGAAAACGTCACCCAGATCTCCGGCAGCGGCACCTACGGCGGCGGCATCCAGACGCCGGGCACCAGCGGCTTCAGCCTGGCGCTGCTGAGCAACGGCACCGTCGCGAGCTGGGGAGAAAATCTCACCGGTGAACTCGGAGACGGGACCACCGCCGTCTCCCAGGTGCCGGTGCTCGTCTGTGCCGTCGGCACGTCGGGCCCATGCCCGAGCGGGCCGTACCTCGAAAACGTGGTGGAAGTATCGGCAGGGGCCGAAACGAGCCTCGCGCTGCTCTCCAACGGCAACGTCGTGGCGTGGGGGGACAACCAATGGAACGAGCTGGGACAGGGAAGCAACTCGGGACCGGAAACGTGCGGCGGGCACAGCTGCAGCCGCACACCGGTCCTGATCAGCACGATCAAAGGAGTCACGCAGATCGCAGCGGGGTTCCGCTTCGGCCTCGCGCTGCTCCAGGAGGGCACCGTGATGGGATGGGGTTTCAACTACGCAGGCGAACTCGGGCAGGGGACGTGGGGGAACACCGTGGCGACGCCGACGTCCATCAGCGGCCTCACCGAAGTCAAGGAAATCTCAGCCGGGGCGGAGTCGATGGCGCTGCTCGCCAACGGCCAGGTGCGAATGTGGGGCTCGAACATCTACGGGGCGCTCGGCGATGGCATCAACAACCTTGGCAACGGACCCGAGCTGCCCGAAGAATGTGCCGGCGAGGCCTGTAGCACGCACCCGGTGCCCGTCTGTGGTGTCGGCACATCCGGT
>DATJOU010000065.1:0-7777 GCA_035506775.1 Solirubrobacteraceae bacterium
CGAACAGCGCCGACAGCGAACCGGCCAGCACGCCCAGCACCGCGATGCCCGTGATCATGATCGCGATCCCCGCCAGGCGCCCGGGGCCGGTGTGGGGAACGATGTCTCCATAGCCGACGGTCGTCAGCGTCACGATCCCCCACCAGAACGCGTCGCCGACCGTCTTGAACTCGGGATTGGTCACGTGTTCGGCCTGGTAGGCGGACAGGGACGCGACGACCAGCACCGCTCCGGCGACGACCGCCACCTTGCCGAAGCGCTCGGCGAAGCGCCGCAGGCCCTTCGTCGCCAGCAGCACGCGCGCGACCCGGCCGAGGCGGGCGAGCAGCAGGATCGCCGAGCCTCCGGTGACCCCTGGGAGCAGGTAGTAGGGGAACGTCAGCAGCACGATCGTCAGGTCGATCCGCCCGTCACGCCGCTGCAGGTAGTCGGGGACGATCCGTTTCTGGACCACCAGGTCGACGAGGAACACCAGCCACGACCCGACGCCGACAACGAACTCGACCCAATGGGTTTTCGGCGAGGTGACGAACAGCGGCACCAGGGCGGCGATCAGGATCGGCACGTTCCAGCGCTGCTGCCAGCGTTCGCGGGCGGCGATCTGCTGCTCGGTCAACGGGGCGCTCGGCGGGGCCATCCGCCTTCACGTTTCGCCGTCGCCGGGGGCACCCCTGCCGCCGGCGCGACCCCGGGACACCCTGCCGGCTCAGGTCTGCGCCCCCGGGAGCCGATGAGTACCTGCTATGTCCGATGAGGGTCCCCGCTACGGCCCGCTCGTCTCTGCGCTCGGCGCGGCCGCGCTGGGCATCTCGGTTTTCCTGCCCTGGTACTCGGTGACGCTCACCCAGGGCGGCGTCGAATCCGCCCGGCAGACGCTCGGGGCGGTCGCGCAGCAGTACGGCAACCAGACCCTCCGGTCGGCAGCCGGCGAAGTCAGCGCCAAGTTCGGGGCGCTCGCCGGGCACCAGCTGGGAACGCTCAGTGCCCACGACGTGCTGAAGGACCTGAGCATCGTCTTCCTGATCCTCGCCGCGGTGGGCCTCGTCGCGGCGCTGCTCAACCTCGCCGGGGCGGCTCGGACGGGACGCGGTCAGATCGCGCTCGTGGGGCTCGTGGCGGGGCTGGGGGTGGTGTTCCGGATGATCGACCCGCCCGCCCCCCCGGAAGCCGTCATCGCGCTGTCGCTGGAGTGGGGCGCGTGGCTCGCCCTGATCGGATCGATCGCGATGATCGCCGGTGACCTGTGGGCGCGGCCCGGGGAGCGAGAGCCCTCCACGAAGGACTTCTCGAAGGTCCTCGAGGAGCTCTCGGGTTGGACGCCGGAGACCTAGCGCCGCAGGCGCGGCCGCGGTCGCCTGCTCAGCGCCTGCTGAAGCGGGCCTGGAGCCTCTGCATCGCCACCATCGCCCGCTCCGTGCGGCTCCCGGCCTCGGGCGCGATGCCGAGCTGGCGGGCGAGGTCGCTCATGTCGTAGAAGGCCCGGTAGCGCGCGATCCGCTCATCCCGCATGACCCAGTGGTCGATGCCCTCGACCCGCATCCGGCGCCCGGTGGGCGAGAAGCCCGGCGGGTCGATCTCGCCGCGGTTGGTCCCCTCCATGAACCACGCCCACATGACCTGTTCGCCGCTCACCGCGAGCCCCGGCGGGTCCGGCTCGCCGAACGTGAGGTCGGGGAAGGCGCGGAAGCTCACGCGCATGAACTCCTGGAGCTCCTGGATCCCACGCGCCGGGACGGTGAGTGCGGGATCCGACCAGATCACGTCCTCGGTGACGAGCTCCGCCATCGCCTGGGTGTCGCAGGCGTTCCACGCCTCGACGTAGGCGCGGGTGAAGGCCCGCAGGTCCTCCCCGACGCTAGCCGGCCGGCCGAGAATCGACATCGCGCCCCACTCTACGCCGTTCGTTTCCTGCTCGTGAAAGCCCCGCCGGCCGGCGGCCCGAACCAGGCCGTGAGCGCCCCGGCCAGCCCCTCCTCGTCGCCCTCCCCCACCCACGCGACGTGGCCGTCGGGGCGGACCAGCACGGCCGCGGGAGCCCCGACCTCGCCGATCACCGGGAGCTCCCACGGACCCCCATGGCGGACATCGAGCAGCCCGACCCGATCCTCCCAGCCGATGCACTCGAGGGAGCCCGGCTCGCCGAAGTTCAGGATCAACGGCCGGGCGTGGTGCAGCAGCGCGAACACGCGCCTGGGACCCGTGGCCGTCTCGAGGTCGAGGTCGGGCATTCGCCGCCCGAGCAGCGGGTGTCCGTCCCCGAGCTCGTAGCGGATGTCGAGGCCGGACATCATCCCGGCGAAGCGCCTGCGTGGCTCGTCCGCCGCCAGCAGCTCGGCGACGATCTCGCGCAGGGCGTCGGTGCGATCGTCCGAGCCGCTCAGCGCGGTCTGTGCCATCGAGCTCCGCAGCACCCGCGCGGCGACCGGGTGGCGCTCGTCGTGGTAGCTGTCGAGCAGACCCCCGGGGGAGCTGCCGGCGACCACCAGGGCCAGCTTCCAGCCGAGGTTGACGGCGTCCTGCACGCCGGTGTTGAGACCCTGCCCGCCCGCCGGGGCGTGGACGTGGGCGGCGTCGCCCGCCACCAGCACCCGTCCCGCACGGTAGGACGCCGCCTGGCGCGTCGTGTCGGTGCCGCGGGTGATCCACGTGGGACTGTGGAGCCCGAAGTCGGTTCCCCACACCGCGACCATCGCCTCACCGAGCTCGGCGAGGGTGGGCTCGCCGGCGCGAACCTGCTCCTCTCGGACCACGACCCGGACCCGCTCTCCGTCCTCCAGCCGGTTCAGGGAGTGCAACCCCTTCTCGTCGCGGCGGATCCCGAGCTCGGGCTCCGCGCCCAGCTCGACCTCGGCGACGAGGAAGCTGACCGACGGATCCCAGCCGGGGAACTCGATTCCGGCGGTCTTGCGGACCACGCTGCGGCCACCGTCACAGCCGACCAGGTACTCGCCCCGCAGCGACCCGCCGCCGGACAGCGCGACCTCGACGCCGTCGCCGTCCTGGGTGAACCCCGTCACCTCCGTCCCGCGATAGACGGTCGGCCCGAGCTCCCGGACCCAGCCGGCCAGGATCTCCTCGAAACGGCTCTGCCACAGCGCCAGCCCGTAGTTGTGGCGGGTGGGGAAGTCGCTGATGTCCAGCGGGATCATGGAGAAGCCGGCCACCTGCATCGCCTGCCCCTGTGAGAGGAAGCGATCGGCCACCCCGCGCTGGTCGAGCACCTCGATCGTGCGCGAATGCAGGCCCCCCGCGCGAGAGCCGTCGAGCTCGTGCGTCGCGCGGCGCTCGACGATCGCCACGTCGGCCCCCCCGAGCCTCAGCTCGGCGGCCAGCATCATTCCCGTCGGCCCACCGCCGGCGATCACGACCTGGTGCTCGATATCGCTGCTCCCAAGCACTAGGGCGATGAGCCCTGCGGTGCCAGGTGGCTCTCGCTGTGCGACCGGCGCCGCGACCACCAGTCCGCGAGCACGATCTGGATCGCGGCCGCCGTCGGGATCGCGATCAGCGCCCCGAGGATCCCGAGCAGCGTGGCGCCGGCGAGCACGGCGAGGATCGTGACGATCGGGTTCACGTGCAGCGCCCTGCCGTAGACGTATGGCTGCACCATGTAGTCCTCGAACCGCTGCCAGACGACGATGAACACGATCCACACGATCGTGGCGACCGGGAATTTCACCCCTACGGTTGCCAGCGCCACGACGATCGCTCCGAGCGTGGCGCCGACCAGCGGGATCAGATCGAAGAACCCGACCACGAACCCCAGCGAGAGCGCGTATGGGACGCCCAGGATCGTCAGCACCACCCAGGTGGCGATCGTCGCCAGCACGCTGATGATGATGTTCCCGAGCGTGTACTTGGCGACCGCGCTGTTGACATCGACGATCAGGCGCCGGTAGCGCGCTTCGCGGCGGCCGGTGAGCGAAAGGCCGAGCCGCACGTAGTCGCGGCCGTGGAGCACGAGCAGGAACGTGAGCGCGAGCACGGTCACGAGCTGGCCGACGAAGCTGAAGGCCGACACCGTGACCTGGCCGAGCGGTCCCGCGAGGCGCCCGAGCAGCTGTGGCAGGCGCTGCGCGTCGCTCACCAGCTTGGGAGTGATGTGGTAGCGGTTGTCGTAGTGCCGCAAGGTCCCGTTTTCGCGCAGCACGCGTGCATACCGCGGAGCGTTGCGGGCGAGTTCGTGTATCTCCTTGATGGTGCTCGGGATGACGACGTAGCCGATCACCACGACGGCGATCGCGAGCGCCACGTAGCAGGCCAGGATGATCGCCGCCCGCGGCACCCGCACACGTCTTTCGATCGCGTCGACGGCGGGGACCATCGCCAGCGCGAGGAACAGGCTGATCACCGCCAGCAGGATCACGGTGCGGATGCGCCAGGCCAGATAGAGCCCGATCCCGCAGGCGATCACGATCAGAACGATGCGCATGATGCCGCGGAGCGAGGGCGTGGCGATGCGGATCGTCTGCGGATCCGTGGGCGCGTCGCGGCTCGCGACGGATTGCTCGTCGGGCACGGACCCAAAGGCTCCCACGGGGAGCGGCGTCATCACCGGCGCCGGCGCCCGCCGACGGTCTCTGTTGTAGTACGCCCGTGGCGGCGACGAGCACGAGCGGAATCGAGCTGTTCTGGGAGACGGCGGGCTCCGGCCCCCGGCTCCTGTTCTGCAACGGCTCCGGCATGACCGTCGACGGCGGCCGCCCGTTGCTGGACATGGCCGGGGAGGGATTCGAGCTGCTCAGGTGGGACTACCGCGGGCTGGGCCGGAGCGCCCCGGCGCCCGAGCCCTACACGATGGCCGACCTTGCCGCCGACACGCTGGCGGTACTCGACGACGCCGGCTGGGAGACGTGCCGCGTGATGGGCATGAGCTTCGGCGGAATGGTGGCGCAGGAGTTCGCGGTCACCCATCCGGAGCGGGTGCAGCGGCTCGCCCTGGCCTGCACCTCGGCGGGCGGCGACGGCGGCTCTTCCTATCCGCTCGAGCGCCTGGCCGAGCTCGACGACGAGGCCAGGCCCGCTGCCTGGCGAGCCCTGATCGACGAGCGCTGGGACGACCAGTGGCTTTCGGAGCACGCCTTCGACATGACGCTCGCGCAGCTGGCGACCGTCGACCGCGATCGCGAGGACCCCGATGGAGCGGAGGGCCGGCGGCTGCAGATGAGCGCCCGATCCGGCTTCGATGCCTTCGACCGCCTCGACGCGATCAGCGCCCCGACGATCGTGGGCTATGGGCTCTACGACGGGATCGCTCCCCCGGTCAACAGCCGCGCGATCGCCTCGCGGATCTCGGGCTCGGATCTGCGCGGATACGAGGGCGGACATCTGTTCCTCGTCCAGGACCCGTCGGCGATGCCGGACTTCCGCTCCTTCCTGCAGGCGAGCTGAGGAGCGTCAGCCGCCCGCGGGGCCCTCCCCGTCGGCATCCTCACGGTGGTTGGCGGCCTCGAGCTCCGCGGCCCGCAGCTCGTTGAACTCGCGTCCCCGGCGGACGAAGTCGAGCAGCAGCTCCAGCTCGCGGGCGTTGTAGCGCTCGTAGGCGGCCTCGCCCATGGCCGCATGCCCGGCGTAATAGCGGGTCGTCAGCTCAACCACCTCGGGGGTCAGCTCGATCAGCACCCGCCGGCGGTCCCCCTCGTCGCGCACCCTCCGGGCGAAGCCAGCCCGTTCGAGTCGGTCCACCGCCGTCGTCATCGCCCCGCTGGTGAGCCCGGCGGCCTCGGCCAGCCGCCCCGCCGGCAGGGGGCCCTCGCGCTCGAGGATGTCCATACAGCGCATGTCGGTGCGGTTGACCCCGAGCGCATCGCCGACGGCCTGGTCGAAGCGATCGGTCGCTACCTGCGAGCGCCGTACCTCGGTGACCAGCTGCTCGAACAGCTCCCGCTTATGCCTTGACATTATGATAGTTTGATATTAGAGATATTCGACGGCGGGTAGGAATTGCCCGGACGCAATCCGAAGGGAGCGTTGTGACGGCATCGATTCAGGCGGTTGATCTGCGCAAGACCTACGGAGACGAGGTCAAGGCGCTCGACGGGATGAGCATAACCGTGGAGGCGGGCACGGTTTTCGGCCTGCTCGGCCCCAACGGAGCCGGAAAGTCCACCACCGTGAGGATCCTCTCGACGCTGTCGCGGCCCGACAGCGGGACCGCCGAGGTCGCCGGGATCGACGTGCTCGCCGACCCGCGTGCGGTGCGCCGGGCGATCGGCGTCGTTGGGCAGCGCCACGGCTTCGACCCGGAGGCGACGGGGCGCGAGAACCTCACGCTGCAGGGTGAGTTCTACGAGCTGACCGGCCACGAGCTCGCCCGTCGCGTCGGGGAGTCGCTCGACCGCCTCGGCCTCGCCGGGGCCGGCGACCGCGCGGCGAAGACGTATTCCGGAGGCATGCAGCGGCGGCTGGACGTCGCGATGGGGCTGATCCACCGCCCCCGGGTGCTGTTCCTCGACGAGCCCACCACCGGCCTGGACCCGGAGGCGCGGGCCGACATGTGGCAGGAGATCAGGCGCCTGCGGGACGAGCAGCGGATGACGATCCTGCTCACGACCCACTACCTCGAGGAGGCCGACAGCCTCGCCTCGCAGGTCGCGATCGTCGACCACGGCCGGGTCGTCGTCGAAGGCCAGCCGGACCAGCTCAAGAGCGAGCTCGAAGGCGACACGATCGAGGTCGAGCTCGAGCGCGGGGGTGCGGGCTCGGCGCTCGCCGCACTCGAGGGGATCCCGGGTGTCGATGCCGCCACGAGCTCCGCCGGCGGGCTGCGGGCCCGCACCCGCGACGGGGCCCGGGCCATCCCGGCGGTGCTCAACGCACTCGAAGCCCGGGGGTTCGCCGCCCGCTCGGTGACCGTGGCGCAGCCGTCGCTCGACGAGGTCTACCTGCGACACGTCGGTCGAGCCTTCCACGGCGCCGGCGAGGCCGAGGGGGTGGCGGCGTGAGTGCGACCCGTCAGACCTGGCAGGTGACGCTACGGGGCACCCGGGTCCTGCTCCGCCAGCCCGCCTTCCTCGGAATCACCCTCACGCAGCCGATCATCTGGCTGTTGCTGTTCGGGGCGCTGTTCAAAGCGGTCACCGACATCCCGGGCTTCGGTGGCGGAAGCTACATCGACTTCCTCACCCCCGGGATCGTGGTGATGCTCGCCGTCTCCTCGGCGGGGTGGACCGGGATGGGGTTCATCGAGGACATCAACGGTGGCGTCATGGACCGGATGCTGGTGTCCCCCGTGTGGCGTGGGGCGCTGAACGCCGGGAGCGTGCTGTACGCCGTGATCCAGGTGCTGATCCAGACGGCGCTGATCGTGGCGCTGTCGCTGGCGCTCGGCGCGAACTTCGTCGGCGGCATCGGCGGCATTGCGCTGCTGATGCTCGTCGCGGGGCTGCTGGCGGCGACGTTCGCGTCCTTCTCCAACGCGATCGCGGTGCTGGCCCGCCAGCGCGAGACGCTGATCGGGGCCGTCACGTTCGTCCTGCTGCCGCTCACCTTCCTTTCGAGCGCCCTGATGGCGAAGCGGCTGGCGCCCGCCTGGATCCAGGACGTGTCGAGGTTCAACCCGGTCAACTGGGCCGTGGAGGCAGGGCGCTCGGCGGCCATGCAACACATCGACTGGGGCCTGGTGGGGGGACGTCTGGCGCTGCTCGCCGGGCTCGCGTTGCTGGCCGCGGGGCTGGCGACCCGAGCCTTCGCCCGCTACCAGCGTTCGCTGTAGCCGGGCGCCCCACGCGCACCCGCCCGCCCGGCCCGGGGAGCGCTTGCCCCGCGGGTGCGGATC
>DATJOU010000066.1:0-14411 GCA_035506775.1 Solirubrobacteraceae bacterium
AAGCCGACCCGCGCGTTTTCGTATCCGCCGGATGAGCGGACCGTGACGTACCCGTCGGCCTGGAAGATGCTGCGCAGGTAGGCGACGATCTCCTCGTGTGAGGCGGTGTAAAGGCGCTCGGGCACGCGGATGTCGGTGCCGCGGGCGAGCAGGCCCCAGCGCTCGACGAAACCTCGGAGGACCTCGCCGTAGAGGCGGATCCTACGCACGTGGACGCTCTTGGTGTCGGCGTCGCGGACCTTGCGGTGCAGGTGCGGGAAGGCGACGTCGAGGTGCTCGCTCACCCACGCGAACTCCTCCTCGCCGGCGACCTGGAACTCGATCGTCAGCGAGCGGTTGGTGCCTGTCGGGTACTGCCCCACGAAACCATCCGCCTGCAGCCACCCTGCCAGTGCGGCTTCGGCGACGCCGGTGCGGTCGATCTCGTCGATCAGCTCCAACGACGACTCGCCTCCGGGGCCCCCGACGGCAACGCGGACCGGGTCGGCGACCTTCGCCTTGTGGGGGTGAAGGTGCATCCGCATTCCGGGCTGCAGCTGGTCCACCCGTAGCCACTGCGCCCGGCCCCGCCGCTCGGCGACGGCCTTCACGACGTGATCAGCGGTCGCCTCGACGAAGCTCCCGTTACGAAGGCCCACTCGGAACACCTGTTTGCGGCCGTTGTGCTTGACCGCCAGCACACGCGTGGAGCCGTTCGAGTCGTACACCTCGGTTCCCACCATTTCGCTCTCCACCAGCTCTCCGATCGGGACCATGCCGGCGGGCGTGGAGACGAGCGCGTGGCCCGGGAGGCAGGCGCTGCACTGCGGCTGCTCCTCGAACCCGACGTTGAACCACACGGGCGAGTTGAAGGCCGCCATCTGGTGGAGCAGGATGTGGGTGAGCTCGTGCTCGAAGGCCTCGGCGTCGCGGTCGGCGGCGAAGTAGCCGCCCTCACGACCCCAGCGGGTGATGGTCCCCGCCACGCGCCCGATCATCTGCCTCACGGAGTGCTCCCGCTCGGGCGATCCGAGTTGTCCCCGGAAGTACTTCTGGGAGACGATGTTGGTCGCGTTCTGGGACCAGCTGGTGGGGAACTCCACGCCCTGCTGTTCGAAGGCCACCCGCTCACCGTGACCGATGCGCGCGTCGCGGACCTCCCACTCCACGGCGTCGAACGGATGGGTAGTTCCGTCGGTGAAGAAACGGGTGATCTCGAGCGCCTGGCCGTGGGCTGCGTCGTGCGAGGTGGTGGGGTTCATGGGCGGGTTCATCGGGCCTTCCTCCTCTGCTGCGCCGGCGCCTTGACGCTGTGGAAATGAGCTCTTGTAGGGCCGGTCATCCTCGCGCGCGGATCGGATGGAAAAGTAGCGAGGGAAGAGCCTTCGTCGCACCCTCAATTTTAGTGCCCGAAGCCGCTTTTTCAGGGCATTTTCGGGCCCCAGGCCCGGGCCGGATGTGCTAGCGGCCGAGCCGCGCCCAGTCGCCGAATTCGCGCCAGGTCGAAGATGCCCGGAGGCCCGCCTCGGCAATCGCGTGTCGCAGCGCCGCGAGCCACCGGGGCTCCCACGCCCGCGCCTGGGCGACTCCCCAGGCGGCGCACGCCAGCAGCAGCAGCACGGCCAGCACGATCAGGACCACAGCCGCCGTCGGAAGCCCTCCTCCGCCGGAGGCGTGGGCCGCTGTCGCGGTGGCCGCAACTATGCCCCTCATCGCGCCAATGCTAGGCCGCCGGCGGCGGGCCGCCGAGTACAACCGCGACCGCCCCGAGGGCGTGCGCGAGGACGTCCTCGGGAGGAAGGGCCGCATCGATCACCCGCACCCGCCCGGGGGCGGCGGCTGCGATCTCGTCATAGGCCGCCGCGACCCGCTCGAAGAAGCCGTCGTCTTCCCGCTCCAGCCGGTCGGGCCCCTCGCCACGACCGGCCTGTCGGGCACGCCCCACGGCCGGGTCCAACTTCAGCAGCAGCGTGAGGTCGGGCTCCAGGCCGCCGGTCGCGAAGGCGTTGATCTCGGCCACCTTCTCCACCCCCAGGCCGCGGGCTCCGCCCTGGTAGGCCAGGGAGGAGTCGACGAAGCGGTCCAGCACCACGACCACGTCGCGGCCCAGCAGCGGCGTCAGGAGCTCCTCCACGAGCTGGGCGCGGGCGGCCGCGTACAGGAGCGCCTCCGCCCTCGGGAGCACCTCCAGGCGAGGGTCCTTGACCAGCTCCCGGATCCGCTCGGAGGCCTCCACCCCCCCCGGCTCCCGCAGTAGCTGCACCTCGGCCCCGCCCGCGGCGATCTCGCGGGCCAGCCCCTCGGCGAGCGTTGACTTTCCCGCCCCGTCGAGTCCCTCGATCGTGATCAGCACACCCGCCACGACCGGCCACCGTACACGCGCCGGGTCCTAGGATGGCGACGGATGGCAGCCGCGGCGGTCCAGAGGGGTTCGACGACCGGTCCCGGGACGGGAGATGGGGCCTCTCCGGGCGACCTCGAGCAGGTCCTGGAGGCCCAGCCCCACGCTCGCTCGGTGCTCGGGCCGCTGGGCGCGGACCCGGCCGCGGCCTCCCACGCCTACCTGCTCTACGGCCCCCCGGGGACCGGCAAGCGGGCGGCTGCCCGGGCGCTCGCCGTGAGCCTCCTCACCAGCGGGGCGCGCAACCCGGCCACGGTCCCCGAGCGGATTGCCCGGGACGCCCATCCGGACCTCACCTGGGTGTCCCCGTCGGGGGCCTCGGAAATGCTCGTGGCCGACATCGAGGAGCCGGTCGTGGCGGCGGCCACCCGTACCCCCTTCGAGTCGGCCCGGCGCGTGTTCGTGATCGAGTCGGTTGAGGCGATGAACGACCAGTCGGCCAACCGCATGCTCAAGACGCTCGAGGAGCCGCTGGACTTCGTCCACCTGGTGCTTCTCAGCGACCGTCTCGACGACGTCCTGCCGACGATCGTCTCCCGTTGCCAGCTGGTGCGCTTCGACCCGGTCCCGGCGGAGAGGATCGCTGCCTCTCTGACCGGAGTCGAGCCTCAGCGGGCCCAGGCATGCGCGCGGCTGGCGCTCGGGGACGCGCGGCTGGCGTCGTGGTTGGCCACCGGGGAGGGTGAGCAGCTGAGACGCGGCAGCGAGGCATTCGTCCGCCGGGCGATCGCGGGGGAGAGCGGGTCCCGGGCGTGGGTGTCCCTGATCGAGGGGGCGGGAGCGGCCGGAACGGGCGCCTCGGAGGCGCTGGCCGCCGCCGGAGAGGCGGACCTTGAGCTGCTCCCGCCGCGGGAGCGCAAACGTCATGAGCGGGAACTGCTGGAGGCGAGGCGGCGCAGCGAGCGCCGGGCACGGAGGCGGATGCTCGACCTCTCGCTGCGCCTGGGGGAGTTGTGGCTGAGAGACCTGATGTGCGTGTCCGAAGGGGCCCCCGAGCTCGTGTATGCGGTCGATCGCCACGAGGAGATCGAGTCCGATGCGAAGGGGCGCGACGGGCGCCGGCTGCGGAAGGCGCTCGACCTGGTGGCCGAGACCCGTCTGAGCCTGCCGTTGAACGTGTCCGAGGAGCTGGCCCTGGAGGCCCTCAGCTACCGCCTCGAAGCGACGCTCGCGGGCTGACCGTCCCGAGCCGTCAGGGGCCCGCTTCGATCGGCCCGAGCCGGGGCTCCAGGCCGTAGGTGTCGAAGGCCAGGAAGGTGTGGAACTGCGGGTTGTCCGGGCCGTGGAAGTCGGCCGACCCGGTCTGTAGGAGATCCCCCTCGGAGCAGCGGCGGGCGAGCAGCTCGGTCTGCTCGCGGGTGTGGGTGATGTAGAAGACCTCGACCCCGTCCATCCCCAGCCGCTGAAAGCGGTCCACGCTGTCCAGGACTTCCTCGGGGTCGGAGATGTCCCAGAACGGGTGGGCCCAGATCGCCACCCCTCCCGCCTCGTGGATCGCGTCCACCGCCTCGGTCACGGTCGGGGTCGCCCGCATCCGGAAGGCGGGCTTGCCCTCGATCAGGTATCCACGGATCAGTGCCCCCACGTCGCCGATTTCCTCGGCCGCCAGCCGGTCGGCGTTGGCCGGGGCGGACAGAACGGCCGTCGCCAGGTGGGGGCGACCGATCGGTTTCCCGGCGGCGATCCGCTCGCGGATCTCGGTTTCGTCGAGCTCGAACCCGGCTTCCTTGAGCGCCTCGGCCATCCGCAGGGTGCGCTGCTCGCGGTCGGCGAGGAACTCCGTCAGCCGCTCCGTGAGCCGGGGGCCGGTGTGGTCGATGTTGTAGCCGAGGATGTGCAGTTCGCGGGGTGTGGGCGCCTCGTCGTCGACCGCCGAGATCTCGACCGCGGGGACCACCCGTACGCCGACCCTCTCGCCTGCCTCAAGGGCCTCGGAGACCCCGGCGATCGTGTCGTGGTCCGACAGCGCCAGCAGCTCCACCCCCGCCTCGGCCGCGCGGGCGACTACCTCGGCCGCCGGGAGGGTGCCGTCGGAGTGGGTGGAGTGCGACTGCAGGTCGAAACGTGGCGCCATCGGCGCCGGAGCCTAAGCGATGGGCTCAGCGACCGGCGCACTCACGCATCGAGGGGGGAGGCCCCGAGTGGGTGATGCGCCTCACCCGCGCGTCCGTCGAGGCCCGCAGGCGACGCACGGCTGCGTTGTAACGGCGGGCCCGTTCTGAGACCACGTGGGAGCGGCCCTCCCCGGTCGTGCCGAGCGCCTCCACGGCGGCCTCGGTCTCGGCCGCCCGGCGGTGGGCGTCCACCCACATGACCTCCAGGTAGGCGAGCGCGGCGCCCAGTTCCTCGTCGGGGATCTCGCCGGGGGACTCCAGCTCACGGACCACGGGGAGCAGCTCGCTGGTCAGCCAACGCTGCTCGGCGTGGGCCCGCAGCAGGAGGCAGATGTCGGAGGGCTCGGAGAAGCTCGTGGACTGGTCCATCGACTGTCGGCCGGTTTGGGGGAAGACCGGTCACGGCTGGATTCGACCTACACCTTGGTGTGCTTTAGACACACCTCCACCGGCTGCACATTCGGCCGGTCAAGTGGTGGAAGGTTTTGACAGCGCCCTCAAGGAAAGGGCCAGTTTGCGCCGATGCGCTACCAGAAGAGCGTCGAGAACCGCTATGCGCAGAACAGCGAAGGATCCGACCCGCCGGACGCCCGGACAGTACGCGCGCGCGACAGTGCGGCGGCTGCGTATGCGCACGCTCGTGTGGCTCGGTGCCCTGGCGGTCGCGACCGCCGCCCTCGGGAGGACCTTCGGCCTGCACGACTGGCGCTTCATCGCCTCGGAGATGGTGCTGCTGGCGAGCATGTTCGTGATCTCCCACTACGTGCTACCGCTCCTGGCCCGGCGCGACCGTGGGGCCAGCGGAGAGGAGCACGTCGGGGGCCTGCTGGAAGGGTTCTGCGACAACCGCTGGTTCGTGATCCACGACGCGATCGTCGGCCGCGGGAACATCGACCACATCGTGATCGGCCCCGCCGGGGTGTTCACGGTCGAGACCAAGAGCCACCCGGGGCCGATCCGGGTCTCGCGGGTCCACGGCGCCACCATCGAGCAGGCCCGGGCCCAGCAGCGGGCGGTCGAACGGATCGCGGGGATCGAGGTGGAGCCGCTGATCGTCTACAGCCGGGCCTGGGTGGACCGCCCGCTGGCGCGGCGCAAGGGCGTACGGCTGCTGCCATCGAGGATGCTGCTCAGGTACCTCGCCAAGTGTCCCCGGAAGCTCTCGGGCGATGAGATCGACGAGGCCCACGACCAGCTCGTGGAGGCGCTGCTGGAGGAGCAGGAGCACACCCTCATGCGGGAGCTGTGGCACGTGGCCAACGAACCCGCCCTTACCGTGCTCGCCGAGGTGGCCCGCCGTCCGGTGGCTCTGCCCGGCTCGCTGCCAAGGCGGTCGGAGTCGCGCGGGGCCCGCTCGGGGTAGCGGATACCGTTCAGGGCGTGGCGACCGCTGCGCGACTGACCGGACCCGAGCTCGACTCTTCCCCTCCGGCCCCCGATCGGGTGGCCGCGACACCCCCCGGCCCGCCCCTCCCGGCACTCGTACAGACGCTGGTGTGGTTCCTGGCTCCGACCTGGGCGATGGAGCAATGCGCCCGCCGGCTGGGGCCTTCGTTCACGCTCACGTTCTCCCCCAGCAGGCGTCAGCTGGTCTACGTGAGCGAACCGGAGGCGGTCAAGGACGTGATGACCGCGCCCGGGGAGGTGGCCCCGTCGGCCGCCTCGCAGTCGCCGGTCGTGCCGGTGATGGGCCACAACTCGGTGGTCGTGCTCACGGGGCCAGAGCACATGCGCCAGCGAAAGCTGCTGCTGCCCCCCTTCCACGGTGAGCGGATGCGGGAGTACGAGTCGACGATCGTCGACGCGACCCGCCAGGAGATGGAGACGTGGGAGCTGGGGCAGCCGATGCGACTGCACCCGGCGACGCGGCGGATCACGCTCGAGGTGATCCTGAGCGCGATCTTCGGTGTCGACGCAGAGCGGATGGACCCCCTGCGGACGGCGATCGGCAACCTGCTGAACCCGGGACAGACGCTGATGCTGCTGCAGATCGCCCTCACCGGTCCCCGCACCGACCGCCCCCCGAAGGCGCTGGCCGGAGCGCTGGATCAGCTCGACCGGCTCCTGTACGCGGAGATCGTCCTGCGGCGGGAGCAGCCGGACCTCGACGAGCGCACCGATATCCTCTCCCTGCTGCTCCAGGCCCGCGACGAGGACGGGACGCCGATGAGCGACGAGGAGCTGCGGGACGAGCTCGTGACGCTGCTGCTCGCCGGCCACGAGACCACCGCCACCTCGGTGGCCTGGGCGGTCGAGCGGCTCGTTCGTCAGCCGGACACGCTCCAGCGGCTCGTTCGTGAGATCGACGAGGGCCGCGACGAGTACCTCGAGGCCGCCGTCAACGAGACCCTACGGGTCAGGCCGGTGGTGCCGATCGTCGTGAGGGTCCTCCAACAGGATCTGGAGGTGGGGGACATGTTGCTCCCCGCGGGCACCAGGGTCGCCCCGTGCATCTACCTGACCAACCGGAACCCGCGCGTGTACGAGGACCCGCGGGCCTTCCGTCCCGAGCGCTTCCTCGGGAAGGCCCCCGACACGTTCGCCTGGATCCCGTTCGGAGGGGGCATCCGGCGGTGCATCGGGGCGGCCTTCGCCCAGCTCGAGATGAAGCTGATCCTGCGGACGATGCTCGCCGACCTGCACCCACGGCGACCCGAGGGATTGCTCTGGAGGAAGGGCGAGTGGACCCGACGGCGGGCGATCACGTTCGTGCCGACCGCCGGGGCGAGGGTGGTCTGGGAGGCGAGGAGCAACGGCCGCAGCGGGGGGTAGCTTCCCGGCGGCGATGGCGAGCACCTCAGTCGAGCCCCGAGAGCCGCAGCAGACCTCCACCGCCCCGGAGCCGGAGGCCCTGCTCGAACGGTTCGGGCTGTCGTCATTTCGTCCCGGGCAGCGAGAGGCGGTGGTGGCCGCGCTCGAGGGTCGGGACAGCCTGGTCGTGATGCCCACGGGCGGGGGGAAGTCGCTCTGCTACCAGCTCCCCGCCCTCGCAGGAGATGGCCTCGTGCTCGTCGTGAGCCCGCTGATCGCGCTGATGTCCGACCAGTTGCGGCGGGTGCGGGAGGGTGGGGTTCCGGCGTGCATGGTGGCGTCGGGGATGGGAGAGGGTCACAACGAGCGCAGCCTGGCGGCGATCCGCTCCGGAGAGGCCCGGCTCGCGCTGGTGGCGCCGGAGCGCTTCTCCTCGGCGGCCTTCCGGTCCGCGGTCGCGGCCACCGAGGTGAGCCTGTTCGTGGTCGACGAGGCCCACTGCGTGGCCGAGTGGGGCCACGATTTCCGCCCCGACTACCTGCGCCTGAACGACGCCGTCGATGCCCTTGGCCGTCCGCCCGTGATGGCCCTCACGGCCACCGCCACCCCCCGCGTGGCCGAGGAGATACAGAGGCGGCTCGGCCTGCGAGACCCCGTGTCGGTGCGCTCCGGCTTCGACCGCCCCAACCTCGCCTTCGACGTCGTGGGTCTCGAGGGGAAGGGGGCGGTCGCCCGCAAGCGGGCTGCCCTGATGCACGTGCTCGCCGGCGAGAGTACGAGACCGGCGATCGTGTACTGCGGGACGCGACGGGACACCGAGTCGGTGTGCGAGCTGATCGCGAGGGAGGGGATCACGGCCCGGGCCTACCACGCGGGCATGTCCCCGGGGGCTCGGACGGACAGCCAGGACGCCTTCATGGACGGCAGGGTCGAGGTGATCGTCGCCACGAACGCTTTCGGGATGGGGGTGGACAAGGCCGACGTGAGGACCGTGGTGCACTGGGCGCTGCCGACGAGCCTCGAGGCCTACTACCAGGAGGCGGGGAGGGCGGGACGTGACGGGCTCCCGGCCAGGGCCCTCCTGCTCGCCTCGCGGATGGACCTGGGGCGGCTGATCCGCTTCATCAAGGAGCGGGACACGAGCGTGGAGGACGTGAAGCGGTTCGTTGGGGCGCTGAGGGGGCGCTCCGACGGTGGCACCGTCCTGCTCCAGCACGGGGAGCTCGACGAGCGCTCCCGGGTGCTGCTGTCGATCGCCGAGCGGGCTGGTGCCGCCGAGCTCGCTCCCGGAGCAGGGGGTGGGCTGATGGTGACCCTCACCGGGACCGGAAGCACGCGCGAGGCGGGGCTCGCGATCAGGGCTGCCAGGAACCGGGTGTGGGAGGCCTATCACTCGATCGAGCGCTACAGCTCGGCCGCGGGGGTGTGCCGGCGGCGGCAGATCTTGGAGCACTTCGGAGACCGCGAGGCCCCCAGCCCGCCCGGCCGCTGCTGTGACGTGTGCGACCCCGACGAGGCGCTCCGGGAAGCGCTCGAGGGGCACTCTCGCGCGCTCTCGCGGCGAGGGTCGGCGGGCGCGGGCCGCAGGTTGGGGCCGCGGGCAGCCGCGCTCGCGATCGACGACGGGGAGCCCGTGGACGACGCCCAGTTCGACGCCCTGCGGGCCTGGCGGCTCGGACGGGCCGAGGGCAAGCCGGCCTATACGGTCGCCACCGACTCCGCCTTGCGGGGGATCCTGAGGCGCCGTCCCCACAGGATGAGCGAGGTGATCGAGGTGCGGGGGATCGGGAACGCCTTCTGCGAGAAGCACGGCGACTCCCTGCTGGAGTTGCTCGCCGGCTGGGGCTAGGATGGGCCGACCGCGCCGACGTAGCTCAGCTGGTAGAGCACTTCACTCGTAATGAAGGGGTCCCCGGTTCGAGTCCGGGCGTCGGCTCTGTCGATTTGCAGGGATTTTGCGGTGTACCAGGGGCCGGCGTAGGACATGGGGTAACGCAAGGGCTATCGCGAGTCCCGCCCGGCCACTACACGCTCACCATCACTACCGGCCCTCCAACGAAAACGGCACCAGAACGCCTCAGCTTCACGATCACAAACCACTGACCCAACGGCCACGTCTGGCGGAAGCGGCTACGGCTCGATACATTCCGGCCCGTCGGGGCGGGCCCCCGGCGAGTCGTTCACAACGATCGGCAGGGCCGACGTTGTAAGTGGCGTCTCAACGAGCTCTGGGACGCCCCCTAGCGAGTACCCGACACAGCCGTCATTCGCCTCGTAGACATAGCTTTCGAGCGCCCACGCCACGACGTCGTCGTCAAACCCCAAGCCTCCGATCGTCGCGGCCCCCGAGTAGGACACGATGGTTTGTGTCGTCTCGCTCGCGAGGGTGAGGACGTCGATCGCGCCTCCTTCCGTGCTCGAAAACGACTGTGAGTCGCTGGTCGCGAAGGCGATTCGGCCTTCCCAAAGCGAGGCCGGGAACGGCGTGGGCTCCGGGCCGAGGTGATGGAGAGCCCGTGTCCCAGCGCCACTCCACCACCAACCGGACGAAGCGGGCCCGAGCACACCCCCGTGGCTGGAGGTCACGAGCACGTCCCCTTTGTCGTCGATCTGGAGGTTTTTTTCGCGGAAGCGCCCTTCCGTGGGGACAGCTATGTCGTAGAGCGGTCTTGCGTTGGTGGAGCTGACCACCGCGACCCGCGAAGACGAGTCCTCGGGGAACATCAGTGCGATCCTGGAACCGGCCACCGCAAGCTTTTCCGCGTCGTCCGGCACTCTGCCTATGACGCGTAGCCTTGTGCTCCCGAGACGAACCTTCACGAGGAGCTCCGCGGTCTTTGGTCTGCGGCCCAAACAACGGGCGCTGGCAATCGCCCAGATCGAGCCCCGAGCGACGGTCTCCGCCTTGCTTCTGTCGGGTTCTAGCCGCGTCGATGGACACGCCCGCAGGACCGCCAGCGGCTTGAGGGCGTGCCCTATCCGACCGACGCGCGGCCCCCTGGGTTCGCTGACGACGACCCAGCCGTTTTCCTCGGCCACCGCCGACAAGTTCGTCCTACTCGCGAGGCTCGTCGTGCCGGCCGGCGTGCTCAGGAAGATGGACTGTTCTCCACCTGAGGAACCGGCCCATAGAAGGCCGCCATCGACGACCTTGGGGCCTTCCTGGAATTTCGGCGCCGGGACCGTGGCCGAAGCCGGTGCGGCGGCGGCACAGAGCCCCAGGAGAACAAGAAGGAGCGAGGTGGGCCGACGGGTCACCCCGCAATTGTCCCACCGAGCAGGACCGCCACGAGCGCGAGACCGGGTAGACGGAACGCGCGCGCTCGATGGGGATGCCTGCCGTGCATCGTCGACGTTGAAACCACACAGGCAGCCGAGAGTCGCCATCGCGACGCCTGGTCCCTCACCATCCGAGGATATCCGGTGAACTGGACGGCGGAGGCACCTCGCACTCGCAAGGCCTCCGCGCCTCCTTCCCCCTGCGGCACACCTCACTCCGCTGCGGCCGGGGGAGCCGGAGCGCAGTTTTCCAAGTGTGGTCAGGGGAGTCACGTTCACGAGGGTGGGCGCCGCCTCCATGACTTTCGATCCCCGTCCTCACCTGCTCTTCGCTCGCGCGGCTGACCGCTTCTTTCTTCCTTTGGTTGCGCGCGCCTTGACCTCGACGGGCTGGTAGTCTGCATCGGCAAGGGACTTCGCGATCCAATCGGGGGGAGCTGCGGCCCGGATGCCCAGCGTCGCGAAGATGAATGGAGGCCCTGAATCGTGAGCGCACGTCGCCTGGTCTGTTGCGTGGGGGTGTTCCTCGCTGCGCTCTGGACCGCCGGCGCCGCTAGTGCAGCAGTCGGGCCGGCCGCCCTCGGTTTGCGGTCCCTGCAGATCTCGACCGTCCCGGGTTTGGTTCCAGCCTTCAAATCGTCGGTCACGGATTACGTGACGCGCTGTCAGCCCTCCGATGAGGTCCAGGTGTCGATCTTGGCGCGGCCCGGTGTCCACGTCTCCGTCGACAACGGACCGCAGCTCACCGGGAGCTTCAAGCGATGGGTCGACCTGAGTGCCGGCCAGGAGTTCGATGTCACCTCATCCGAGTGGAACGTGTCTAGTACCTATCACGTCCGTTGCCTGCCGTCAGACTTCCCAACCTTCAGGGCCGAGGTCAGGGGCTCCAGGCAGACGGCGTTCTACATCGTGACCCCGCATCGGTATCCGAACCCCGAAGGCTTCTCCCCCCAATACACCGCCTTCTTCGACAACAACGGCGTACCGGTGTGGTGGATGAAGTCCTCAGGAACCTCGATTCCGGAAGACGGCACGCTTCTGCCCGACGGAAACGTAGCCTGGATCCATGCGTGGAGCGCTGTGGGACCTGGCGGGGAAGATGAGGTCGGCATGGAGGAACACGCCCTAGATGGTTCGCTTGTGCGGACGATCAACACCGTCGGCAGCGAGGCCAACCAACATGATGTCCAGGTGATGCCGAACGGCAATTACCTTATGGGCAGGACATTCCCTGTCGAAGGGGTGGATCTCTCCGCGTGCGGTGGGCCCGCCAAAGGCAGGCTGCTGGATTTCGAACTCCAGGAGCTGACGCCGACCGACGAACTGGTTTGGTCTTGGCTCGCGTCGGACCACCTCTCGCTTACCGAAGTCCCGCCCGACAAGCCGGGTTGCAAGAACGATGGCGATGCGTATCACTGGAACTCCGTCGAAGTGGACGGAAACAGCTACGTGCTCTCCTTTCGGAACCTGGACGCCGTGTACGACATCGACGCGGCGAGCGGAGCGATCAACTGGAAGCTCGGAGGTACCCCTACCCCTGAGAGCCTCGCCGTCGTGGGGGACGACTACCCGAGGACCCTGTGTGGCCAGCACGATGCCCGGGTGCTACCGGACGGAACGCTCACGGTGTTCGACGACAGCACCGGATGCCGGGGGATCCCCCGCGGAGTCCGGTACACGATCGACGCCGCGACGCGTACGGTCACCCTGATCGAATCGGTGACAAATCCGCTGACCAGACACGCGGAGTGCTGTGGCTCAGCCCGGAGGCTTCCCGGAGGCAACTGGGTCATGGGCTGGGGTGAAACGGGTCTCGTGACGGAGCAGACCGAAACGGGCGCGACCACCTTCCAACTTCGGTTTCCCCGCGGCTGGTACACGTATCGCGCCATCCCGGTGCCGCCGGGCCAGGTCAGCATCGAAGCGCTGCGGGCGGGTATGGACGCCCAGTTCCCCCGCTGATCTCGAGGCCTCGGGCCGGGCGTCTGGGCTGATTCCACGCCCGCGCTGCCACTTGGCACAGGCGCGCTGGAACTGGCTACTCAATCGCCTTCCAGCGAGAACGCGTAGAAGGTGTGGCTGCCGGTCCACTGCGGCAGGTGAAAGCGTCCGTAGCCGGAGCCCCAGTAGACGACGCCATCCACGATCGCCGGGCCGGCGACGACGGAGCCTTCCGCCTGGAAGCTCCACAGCGTCTTCCCGGTTGCCGCTTCAAGGGCAAACATGTTGGCTTCGCCCGCGCCAGAGGCCATGCTGCCGACGAACACGACACCGTCGGCGACGCTCGGAGGCGCGAGCGCCGTCGCCCCGCCCGGTGTCGCGACCTGCCAGTCGAAGGCGCCGGTCCCCGGGTTCAGCGCCGCCCAGGACCCTCCGCGAGCGTCTTCACCGTCGGCGAGCTTGTATTCGATCGGCGGACCGAACAGATTGGGGTCAGCCTCGGGCACGTAGATTCGGATGCCGTCGTATGCACTTCCCCACTCGACCCCGCCGCTGCCTGTGCCGGGACCGACGAGCGTGTCCCACACGAGTTTTCCGGTGGCGGCGTTGAACACCCAGTAGAGGCCGCTCTTCTGGCCGTCCCCGACAACTTTCCTGCCGTTGAGGGTGTAGAGGTTCGGGGATGCGCCGCCGAAGTCGAAGTCCGGGTTGGTGCCGGCAGGGCACCAGCTGCTCCCAGATTTGCCGACCACACACGCGATGTTGAACGCGTCCCAACCCTCGACCTTGTGCGCCCACCTGAGGAAGCCGGTTTCGAGGTTGAGTGCGATCACGCTGTCGAAGTAGTCTCGCTTCGAGGTGCATTCTGCATTGGACGTTTTCTGTTCTTCGGCCTCCTGCTCGCAGGTTTCCGCCTTGCTCGGGGCCGAGTAGT
Source organism: Solirubrobacteraceae bacterium (assembly GCA_035506775.1). Classification (GTDB taxonomy): domain Bacteria; phylum Actinomycetota; class Thermoleophilia; order Solirubrobacterales; family Solirubrobacteraceae; genus Palsa-744. Next base: position 13,400 of record DATJOU010000066.1, read on the forward strand.
TGTTGCCGGTGCCGACGTAGACGGTCTTGGTTTCGAGGTTGACCGTGGGTGCCCCCCACACTGCGCCGCCACTGTAGCCGCAGCCTTTGGGCACTTCGAGCTGTTTGCACGGGATGTGCAGGTTGGGTGGAACGGTGTATTTCCGCCACAGCAGCTGGCCGGTTTCCGCGTTCAGCGCGACCACGCTGCCACGGAAGGTGCAGCACGGGTATGCGGCGTGCGCCGCTTCGCCCTCTTCGTCGGAGCTGACGCCCACGATCACCTTGTTGCCGGCGATCTCGGGGCTACCGGTGTCGATCGCGGTGGGGTGCCAGTCGACCTGTTTGATCCATATCAGCGCACCGGTGGTGCGGTTGACGGCAAAGATGTTTGCTCCTTTCGCGTGGGCGGTGCCAACGTTGTCGCCGAGGATCAGCTCGTTGCCGAAGATCGCGGGGCTGACGCGAGAGACGGTCCCCGTGGTGCCGTCGTATTCGGAGATCTGCTTTTGCCAGATGAGCTGGCCGGTGGTGGCGTTGACCGCGTACAGGAATCCTGCCCAGTCCGGGAAGTAGACGACGCCTTCGTCCACCGTAGGGGTCGCTGACACTTCGCTGTGCGTGGTGAACTCCCACTTCGGTGCGAGCTTGTTCACATTCGCCGTGCCGATCTTGGTTTCTTCTGCTTGGGTACGCCCGTTGGCGAGATTCTGGCCGGCCGAGGGCCAGCTCGGTTCAGACGCCGACGCGGGCGCCACCAGAACCTTCGCCGCGAGGCCGGTGGGCCCGAGCACCAGGAGCACGAGCGCGAGTGCGCTCGCCAGGCATACGAGTGTTCCGCGGGCTTGCACGGACACTCCTTGCCGCTTAACGGTCCTCGTGCGCTCAAACGAAAGCTGACTCATCGCACTGCCCCCATCCTTGTAGCTCGCTGTTGATCGGCGGAGCTCGTCTCGCCGCCTAGCCCTTCCTAGCTCGAGTCGTCCGTGCGAAGCCATTCAGTAGCCTCATACGAAAAGCGCCCTGGGAACGTA
>DATJOU010000067.1:0-2538 GCA_035506775.1 Solirubrobacteraceae bacterium
CGAGTGGGTCGAGATCGCCGGGCCCGGCGGTTACGAGCGGCGCCTCCCGCGAGAGCTCGGCTTCTCATACCGCGACTCGGCCCTGCGCGAGGGCGAAGTCGTGGCCGGGGCTTCGCTGCTGCTGGCACCAGCCCCTGTGGACGAGGTCAAGGACACCCTCCAGGAGATGCGCCGGCGCCGTCACGACGCACAGCCGCAGGGGATCAGGAGCTTCGGATCGACCTTCAGGAACCCGCAGGACCCGCGGGCGGGCGAACGCACCGCGGGCATGCTGCTCGAGCAGGCGGGGTGCGCCGGGCTGGCGCTCGGGGGAGCCCGATTCGCGCCCAAGCACGCGAACTTCATCGAGAACACCGGCTCGGCCCTCACCGCCGAGGTCGTGGAGTTGATGGCCGAGGGCCGCCGGCGGGTGCTCGAGCGCTTCCACATCGAGCTCGAGCCGGAGGTCCACACGCTCGGCGCGGTGCGCTTTCCCTGGCGGGAGTAGGGGATGGGGCGGCGGGGTCGAAGACCGCTGCCGTGGACCGTTCCCTGCACGCCCGCCCGGCGATCGCGCTCCCGTGGCGGGGCCACCGCGCCCCGCAGGCGCTCTCGCGGCTGCGCGCGGCGTGCGCCCGCCTGCTGGCCCGGCGGCGGGTGCGGATCGGGCTGGTGTGCATGCTGGTCGCCGTACCGCTGCTCGGCGGGGGCTGGCTGTGGTTCCGCAAGTCGTCCTTCGTGTCCGTGCAGACGGTGCGCGTGGTCGGCGCCAGCGGCCCCCAGGCGCCGGCCATCGAGGCTGCCCTGCGCTCCGCGGCGCACGGCATGAGCACGCTCGACGTCGACACCGCCGCGCTGCGCTCGGCGATCGCCCAGTTCGCGCTCGTCAGGGGCCTGCACGCGAGCGCCCATTTTCCGCACACGCTGGTGATCACGCTGGACGAGGAGCTGCCCGTCGCCGAGCTGGTCGTCGACGGCGCCCACACCGCGGTGGCCGCCGACGGGCTGGTGCTGGGGGCGGCGGGCGTGACCGCCGGCCTGCCCACGGTCAGCGGTCACTGGCAGCTGCAGCCGGGGCAGACCGTGCACGAAGACTCCGTGCTGGCCGACCTCACCGTGCTCGGCGCCGCCCCGCGGGCACTGGCCGCGCAGGTGGCGAGCGTGTACGCGAGCAGCCACGGGGTGACGGTTGCGATGCGCAACGGCCTGCTGGTGTATTTCGGCACCGCCGAACGCGCCCGCGCGAAGTGGCGCGCGCTCGAGCGCGTGCTGCTGGACGAAGGCTCGGCCGGGGCCGGCTACGTGGACGTCCGCTCCCCGGAACGCCCGGCGGCCGGGGGCTTCCCCGAAGGCACCCCACCGCCGGTCAGCTCGCCGGGCGGCGAAGAAGCCGCCACCACCGACCCCGCCAGCGAAGCCTCGGTCGCCGCCCTCGCCGAAGGCCTGCGGGCGAATGCGCCGAGCACCTCCTCGGGCTCTCCGGTGGGCGCCAACGAACCCGCGGGCGGGGGCTCGGCGCCGTCTCCCGGCGGCACCCCCTCCGGGTCCACGACGGCCGAAGCGCAGGCCGCTCCGAGCCAGGAAGAAGCGTCCGCCGCGAGCTCTGCCGGTGGGACCGGGGCGGGGTCGGGTGAAGCCGCCGCCGCGCCGGCGGAATCCACAACCGCCGGCGGAGGTGCAGCCGCTCCCGGCGGATAACCCTCGACCACAGATCGAGACTTTGCCGGTGGGCAACTCTCGACCTTCGCTCGAGACTTGCCGGTGCAACGCACGTTGCGAAGTTCTCAGAGTTCGTTGACAGGGCGAAGATCCCTGCATAACGTGCGAACGCGGGGCCGCGCTCGTCCGCTATCGTGCCAAACCCTCTATTTCCCCTGAAGGCTTTCTAGGAACGGCTGACACATGGAGAGCGGGTCCAGTTACCTGGCTGTGATCAAGGTCGTCGGCGTCGGCGGCGGCGGAACCAACGCCGTCAGCCGCATGGTCGACGCCGGGCTGCGCGGCGTGGAGTTCATCTCCGCCAACACGGACGCCCAGGCGCTCGCGATGAGCGACGCCGACGTCAAGCTGAACATCGGCCACGAGTCCACCAAGGGCCTCGGCGCGGGCGCCGACCCCGACGTCGGGCTGGCCGCCGCCTCCGAGTCCCGTGACGAGATCAAGGAGGCCCTGAAGGGCGCCGACATGGTGTTCGTCACCGCCGGCGAGGGCGGTGGCACCGGCACCGGCGCGGCGCCGGTGATCGCCGAGATCGCCAAGAACGAGATCGGGGCGCTGACGGTGGGCGTGGTCACCCGCCCGTTCGACTTCGAGGGCACCCAGCGCGGCCGCCAGGCCAGCGACGGCATCGAACGCCTGCGCGACGTGGTGGACACGTTGATCGTGATCCCCAACGAGAAGCTGCTGGCCGTCGTCGAGCGGCGCACCTCGATGCTCGACGCCTTCCGCGAGGCCGACAACGTCCTGCGCCAGGGCGTCCAGGGCATCACCGACCTGATCACGATCCCCGGCCTGATCAACCTCGACTTCGCCGACGTGCGCACGATCATGCAGGACGCC
>DATJOU010000068.1:0-5919 GCA_035506775.1 Solirubrobacteraceae bacterium
GATTTCCTGGAACAGCGTGTCCGCGACGGCGCCTTCGCGCGGGCCGCCGATCGAGCTGAGGTTGCAGCGGACCGCGTCGTAGACGGTCACCAGCGCGGTGCCGTTCGGTCGCAGCTGGAATTCGTGCAGGTCCGACTGGTAGCCGTTGCCGGCCCTGACGACCCCGATCTGCTCGTAGGAGGTGTTGTCGATCACCCCTCCGGCGGTCTTGCTGCCGCCGGCCACGAGCGGGTCCTGCCACCAGGTGAGGACCGGCTGGCCGTGGTAGCTCTGGACGCGCAGGTCGGACCCCCGCGCCCCGGCCGGGAGCGGGTCGAACCAGATCAGCCGGCCCTGCGGATCGAGGATCATGGGCCCGAACTGACCGGTCCCGGCGTAGGGGGCGAGGAACAGGTCCCCCGTCGCCCGGTGGGCGGTGGAGGAGACGGTCACGACCGGGGGGCGCAGTTCGGGGCGGGACACGAAGCTCTGCCCCGAGGCGACCCCCAGGACGGGGGTGGCACTCCCCACCCCGGCGCCCGGCACGTCGCGGCTCGCGACGGTGAAGCTCCACGACACCGGCACCGTCCCGCCCGGCTGACCCAGCTCCAGGCTCGCCGAGACGCTCACGGTTTCGCCTTCGGCGAACGGCCGCGAGGGCACGAAGCTGGCGCCGTCCCCCTGGGAGAAGGCCTCCAGGCGGCCGGCGTGGACACCCGTATGCGAGCCCCGCACCACGACGTCCTGGATCTCGGCGGCCGGCGGGCCGAGCAGGCTGATCTGGGTGCTCGCCGAGGCATCCCGGCTCTCGGGCTCCGGAGAGACGGTCAGGCGCCCTCCCGCCAGCGCCGCCGACACGTTCAGGTGCGGAGGGACGCACTCCACCGGTCCCCCGTGGGAAACCACCGCAGCCGCCGCTACGCGGGAACCCGCCCCCGCCGCCGGCCCGGATACGGCGACGACGATCGCGACCGCGGCCGCGACCAGCACGAGCAGCAGGACCGCGGGCGCCGCGACCCTCCGGCCTCGCCGTGGCATCCCTCCGGTCGCCGGTCTCAGCCCTTCACTGGAGCCGAGGTGCCGATCAGCGTGCCCGAGGAGCTCAGCGCCTGGACGGCCACGTACGGGCCGGCTGCGGCCGGGACCGTGGTCGTGGTCTCGAAGCCGCTGCTCGGGGTCGTCGCGACGGCCGCCAGCGAGGTCGCGCTCGGCCCCGCGAGGACCCGCCATTCGGCCACGTCGGTGGCCCCGTTCCAGCTCGCCGACACCGACAGCGTCCCCCCCGACCCGGGGCGCGCGGACACGGCAGGAGAGCCTTCCCCGGCGGCGCTCCATTCGGACAGGTAGGTCCTGAAGTCCTGCACGTTCTTGCCGAGCGTCCCGTCGAGCAGCACGTGGCCGGAGGAGTTGAACTCGGTGAAGTTCGGCAGGCCCCCGTATCCGAGCAGCCAGTCCCCGCCGGGGAGCGGCAGCGTGTCGCCCTGGCTGGAGGCGAGCAGGGTCTTCGAGGGGTTCGTGAACGCCTTCACCAGGCTCACCGAGCGGGACCCGCTGTTGACGCTCAGCAGCAGCCCCCGTGACTGCTTCTCCTCCGGCGGGTCAGACCCGTTGTCGAACACCGAGATCAGGCCCCCGGGCTGGAATTCGGCGTCGTGCTGCCAATAGAAGCGCACCCCCGGCCCGAGCTTGAAGCTGCTGTGCTGGGTGCCCAGGCGCCAGTTGATCTGCCCGCTCTGGAGGTTCACGTCGTACAGCGTCCACATGTTGCGGGCCGACAGCAGCACGTCGCCGGAGGTTCCCGGGTCCACGGAGTTGATGTGGATGTAGTCCCACGGGTAGGCGACCCTGGGGACCGCGTTTTTCGATTCGCCCAGCGGTATGTGCCCGAGCGCGTGCCACTCCCACATCACCAGGCCGGTCTTGACGTCCACCTCCTCGATCACCGAGTCGAGCAGCACCCCATCGGCGACCCCGTGCAGCCGCGAGAGGTTCATCTCGATCGGGTCGAAGGCGTCGATCCAGGCGGTCCCTTCGGGGGTCAGCCGGATTTCGTGCAGGTCGGCGTGGTAGCCGTTGCCCGCCCGCACCGTGGCCACGTGCCGGTAGGAGCCGTTGAAGATCTCGTCTTCGCCCTGGCCGAAGCCGACCCGCAGGATCCGCCCCTGCCACCAGGTCAGCACGGGCTTGCCTTCGTATTGCTGGACGTGGAAGTTGGTGGCCGACTCGCCGGCGGGGAGGGGGTGGAACCACACCAGCCTGCCCCGCTGGTCGGTGATCATCGGTCCCGGCGTGCCACGGCCCTGGTAGGGCGCCAGGAACAGGTATCCGGGTGCCGCGCCCGCCTGGGCCGGCGTGGTGATGTGGACGGTGGAGGGGGTCAGGGAGGGCGCGGAGAGGTAGTGCTGGACGGCCGCGGGGTCACCGGGGTTGTTCGGGAACTCGGTCTCGCTGACGCTGGCCTGGTGGGCGACGGTGAAGCTCGTCCTGGCGGTGGCGGTGTGCCCGCCGGTGCTCACCTGGGCGCTGACGGTGACCGACTCACCCGCGGCGAAGGGCCGCGAGGGGAGGAAGCTCTCCCCGGTCCCGGTGGAGTAGGACCGCAGCACGCCGGTGTGGGAGCCCGTGTGAGAGCCGACGACGTGGACCCCGGAGACCGTCGTCCCCGGTCCCCCGAGGAAGCTGATCTGGGTCCCGGGAGAGGCATCGGGGGTGCCCGGCTGCGGCGACACGGCGACGGGGTTGGCCGAGGAGTCCTGAGCGGTCCCGTTGAGCAGCAGTCCGGTGGCCGGAGAGCCGCTCCCGCACGCCCCCAAGAGGACGGCGGCGGCGGCGCAGGACAGCGCCAGGGCGGGGATCTTTCGGCGGGGCGGCATGCTCGGGGCAGGGCGGGCTCGATCGCGGCGCTGGGCCGGGCGCCGTCACGATAGCTCCCGTACCCGCTGCAACACGCGGGTAGGTAGGGTGGAGCGGCCGCGGCGCCGCGGCCCGGAGGGATGGACGTACGCATCATCGACCTGCGCTACGACGGCCGCCCGCGGACGGTGGGGGCGTGGCTGTGCGGGGACGTGCTCGTGGACTGCGGGCCCGGTTCCTGCCTGCCGCGACTGCTCGGGGGCCTGGGCGACCGGGCCCCGCGGGCGCTGCTGCTGACCCACGTCCATTTGGACCACGCCGGCGCCGCCGGGGCGCTGGTGGCGCGCTGGCCGGAGCTGCAGGTCCACGTCCACCCCCGTGGGGCGCCCCACCTGGCCGACCCCGGGCGGCTGGTGTCGAGCGCCAGGCGGGTGTTCGGCGGGCGCCTGGAGGAGCTGCTCGGGGAGGTGCTCCCGGTCCCCGAGGGGAACCTGCACACGATCGACGACGGCCAGCGGCTCGCGGGGCTGCAGTGCGCGTGGACCCCCGGCCACGCCTCCCACCACATCGCCTTCCTCGAGCCGCAGAGCGGGGTGGCCTTCTGCGGGGACCTCGCCGGCGTACACCTGGACGGGGACGTGGTGATGCCCCCGACCCCCCCGCCGGAGGTGGACCTCGACGCCTGGAGGGGATCGCTGCAGAGGCTCGAGGAATGGCGCCCGCGGGCGCTGGCGCTCGCCCACTACGGGCTCATCGAGACGCCGGCGCCGCACATCGCCGCGATGCGCGAGGCCCTCACCCGCCACGAGCGCTGGGCGGCGGCCGGTGAGGGGGCGTTCCTGGCCTCGCTGGAGTCATACCTGCGCGAACGCCTGCCGGAGCCGGTCGTCGAGGACTACATGTTCGTGGGCCTCGCGGGACCCAGCGCGGCCGGCCTGGAGCGCTGGCTCGGGCGCAAGCAGATGGACCACGCCGACGCGGGCGCCCACAGCCGCTAGTATCTGTCGGCACAAGGGCCACGGATGCCCGCCCCGTCATCCCCGAAATGGTCCTCGGGCCTCCGCGGTGGTTGATCTCGTTCGCGTTTGCGATGGCGCCTGGGGGGCGTTATCGTTGCTCGACGGAAGGGGTTCAGGCCGGAAGCTGAGGAGGGGTAGCACGCATGCGACTAATGAGGGTGTTCGTCCTTGGTCTCCTGTGCGCGTTGACGGCCGCCGCACTCGGGGCCAACGGCGCCCTGGCGGCCTCCCCCGCCGCCAGCGGCTGGGGCGGTAACGGCTCCGGCCAGCTCGGCGACGGCACCCTGGAAACGAGCCGCGATCCGATCCCGGTCAGCGGCCTCGGCGAAGTCACCTCGGTAGCCAGCGGGGGCGAACACTCGCTGGCGCTGCTCCCGAACGGGACCGTGATGGCGTGGGGCGCCAACACCGCCGGCGAGCTCGGCGACGGCAACAACACCTCCAGCGACATCCCCGTCCCGGTCAGCGGCCTCACCGGGGTCACGGCGATCGCGGCCGGCGGCGAATTCAGCCTGGCGCTGCTCAGCAACGGCCACGTGATGGCCTGGGGGCAGAACCTCGAAGGGGAGCTCGGCGACGGGTTCAACAACAGCTCCAACGTCCCCGTCGAAGTCAGCGGGCTCAGCGAAGTGACGGCGATCTCGGCGGGCGGCAAACACGCCCTTGCGCTGCAGAGCGACGGGCGTGTCAAAGCCTGGGGCTCGAACAAAAACGGGCAACTCGGCATCGGCATGCTCGACAACGACGAACTGGTCCCGGTGGAAGTGAAAGAACTCGGTGGCGTCACGGCAGTCGCCGGCGGCGGACAGTTCAGCCTTGCGCTGCTCTCGAACGGGACCGTCGAGGCCTGGGGAGCCGACGGCAGCGGACAGCTCGGGAACGGCACCAAAACCACCAACAGCGACACGCCCGTGGCGGTTCAGGGCCTGATCGGCGTGCACGCGATCGCAGCGGGCGAAAGCCACGCCGTGGCGGCCCTCACCGGTGGCGAAGTGTTCGCCTGGGGCGACGGCAAGAGCGGCGAGCTCGGCAACGGCCTCGCCGAACAGAGCAGCGTGCCGGTGCAGGCCAGCGGCCTCACGGAAGTGTCGGCGGTCGAGGCGGGGAAGAACTTCAGCGTCGCGCTGCAGGCGAGCGGCAACGTGTGGACGTGGGGAGTGAACGGCGAAGGCCAGCTGGGAATCGGGACCAAAGAATCACAAAGCGTCCCGGTCGAGGTGAGAGACATCCACCAGGTGAGCCAGGTGAGCGGCGGCGGCTTGCAGGTGATCGTTGCCGGCCCGCAGCTCCCGACCGTGACCGGGGTGAGCCCGATCGAAGGGAGCCCGACCGGCGGCACCCCCGTGACGCTCACCGGGACCGGATTCGGCGCGGTCACCGAAGTTCATTTCGGCGGACACGCCGCGACCGAATTCACGATCGAATCGGCTACCACGATCCACGCCGTCGCCCCCGCGGGGTCGGGGACGGTGCCCGTCACGGTGACGATCCCGGGAGGCACCAGCGCCGGGACCCCCGCCAGCGACTTCAGCTACGCCCCGATCGTGACGAGCGTCACGCCGGCCACCGGGTCCCAGGAAGGCGGCACCAAAGTCGTGATCCACGGCTCGAACTTCGAAGGCGTGACGGAAGTCAAGTTCGGCGGGAACGCGGCCACGAGCGTCAAAGTCGAATCGACCACCGAAGTCACGGCCGTTTCGCCGCAGGGCCTGGGCACCGTGAACGTGACACTGGTGGGACCTGGAGGAGAAAGCCGGGAAACGCCTTCCGACGACTTCACCTACGTCTCATCTCCGCCCGAAATCGGACGCTGTGTGAACACCAAGCGCGCCAGGGACGGCGACTACTCCGACAGCGCCTGCACGATCCCAGGTCCCGAAGGACAAAGCAAGTTCGAATGGGAGTCGGGGCCGGGCTCGAAGCCCGAACTGAGGGGCAAACTGCCCAAGCACGAACTGATCAAATTCGAAACGGTCGGCCACAAAGAGATTCAGTGCACGCTGGGCGGCAAGGTGACCGGCGACTACGTCAACTCGAAATTGATCTCGAACATCGTGATCAGGTTCAC